>JBBDMI010000011.1 GCA_040878395.1 Candidatus Dependentiae bacterium
ACTCACAACCCCTCGCTCCCAAAGCGAGTGCGCTACCAATTGCGCCACATCCCGAACCTGAATTTTATTATATTCTAAGAATGTAGAATAAAACGAATTCGTTAGTAAAGATATCCTTTTTTTACCCCTTTTGCAACCTTTTTTTAGGCTAATTGAGCAACTACATCCTGATCATTCATATCTTGATCTTTAACCTTAATAGAAACAGGTTCAAATTGAGCCGTAATTATATCAATATTCCCAAACAGTACATTCACCTGAATAGTGACAATAGGATCTTCATGTTCAGCATTTTTATACACATTACGCCCAAAAGAAAGCAATGTTTCATCAGGCAGTGCTGCACGTGAAAAGAGCGCATTCACCTTCACTTTTGTAGCAATTGCAGGATTAATAAGAACCGTTTGCGAACCAAATACCGTATTTATAGTTATATCTGTTGGCTCAACAAATGCCATATGCGACAGATCAACCGTTGAAGAGCCAAAAGCAACATTATAGGTTGAAATATCAGCATGGCCTTTCACTAAACTTGTACCAAAAACAACCGTTTTTTTATCCGGTTTTTCAGTGAATGGATCCATCATAATACTCAAACCTAAATAAACAAATACGCAACCAAAAAATGGCCGTATCAACGGAATGGTAATATTAAGAATTGATTTCAATAAAAGTGATAAACCTAGCAATACTAAAATAGCGCCCCAAATCAAACTTGGATTCATGACGATCACTTACGAGTTAGATTAAACATAATGCTCAGACCCAACAGAATCAAGAAAAAGCCCAACATAATCTCAAAAGGAATAGCAATCCCATATAACTTATTTAAAATCATAGATAGACCAACCATCACTAAACCTAGTCCCCAGACCATATTTGAAAGCATACATATCCTTTAAAAGCTAACTGTTCAGAAAAATACAGCTCTAAGTCTAACAAAAATAAGTAGGTTTTGAATGAAAAGATAGAAATATGGGGTGAGTGGTGGGTCTCGAACCCACGACCCTCAGAACCACAATCTGATGCTCTACCAACTGAGCTACACCCACCATGATTTTCTATATGCACCTAAGTATACGAATTTTCAGATAAAATGCAATATCTATTGTATAAAATCGAATATATTTTTCATCATCCACATCACGATATATCCATGCTGATAGTAAAAAATCATGAAAATGATATTCTTGCATGTGACAACAACAAAAAAATCAACATTACAATGGAACAGCATATGCATGCATCAAAACTACACATTACACTTTTAACCTTATTGACCATCAACTTATTCAGTTATAGCAATGATGATACAAGTAAGCCGTTACCTAAGGAATTTCTTACTATATGCAAACAATTACAAGAAGATATCGGCATTGCTGATCGCGACATCACTTTCAGCATGAAGCCAATTCCAAAAGAAATGGGCGTTAAAGCATATGCGATTCATAATAAGAATATCGTTTTTGATGAAAATTGGTTAACCGGTCTTTACAATACTCAATACGGTTCAAGGTCATATTGGTATTGGTGCATGTATTTTATGCCATATCATCGGATCGATAGCCATAGATTTAAACAAACAGCACTTCATGAGCTGCATCACATAAAATATAATCATTGCTTAAGCAAACAAAGATATCTAATGCACAGCTTTAAACGCAATATAGCTATTGTAAAAAAAGAGCATGCCAATACAAGTGGTGCAATTGCATTATTGGCAGCTCTTTCAGGAAAACATTTAAAGAAACCGCATGCACTTTATGGACAAATGATCGCCTTGTATTCAGCGCTCTTCTACTTTGGATATTATGCAAATCTCGGAACATTAGCCTATTGCAATGCAATTAATCGAGCAGAAAAAATGGAAGCTGATCTTGGAGCTTATTATCATCAAGCCAAAAAAAGTGGATTAATATTTGTTGAAAATATAGGAAATACAATAACAACACACCCTACTACCGATGATTCACTTCAGTATACAACGCATCTTGCTCATAAATTAAAACATGATTCGACCATTGATGAATCAATTATACAAAGTCTTAAATTAAAGTATTTAATGGAGCAATTTGTATCATTCAAATTAGTAAAAGAACCTTCGCCATTATCAATGCCCAAAATTACTGACTACAATTTTTGGGGTGCCGGCTATATGATTACTGTTGATATGCCAGACGAACCTGTCTCATCAGAGTAATCCTCTCATTATTCAGCTTACGAAAACTCCATCTTCTCCTGGGTATCCTTATAGTACAATTCAAATATTTATGTTAATATATAAGTTACTATAAAAGCATAAATAGGTAAAAAAGCTAAATTTAAAGCGAAGGTAGATAAAAAATGAAAACAAAACAATCAGATCGCAATTGGATCAAAATAAAAGGTGCGCGAGAACATAACCTAAAAAATATAGATGTCGCGATTCCAAAAGATACCCTCACTATCATTACGGGTCCGTCAGGCTCCGGCAAAAGTTCATTAGCATTAGATATTCTTTTCACCGAAGGTAAACGACGGTATATGGAATCACTTTCATCATATGCGCGCCAATTTTTAGGGGTAGCTAAAAAACCTGATGTAGATTCGATTGAAGGATTATGCCCTTCAATTGCAATTGAACAAAAAACAGTCGGACACAATCCACGATCTACCGTTGGAACCATCACAGAACTATATGATTATTTACGTGTGCTTTATGCCCGTATTGGAACCATACATTGCCCAAATTGCCATGCAAAAATTCATGCCGAATCACCTGAACATATCACCTCAATGATTTTAAACTCTTTTGATCAACAAACCATTTTACTTGCAGCTCCATTAGCGCATGAAAAAAAAGGCTCATTTGAAAAAGAGCTACAAGATTTATTTGCAAAAGGGTATTACCGTTTTATCATCGATGGAAAACAGTATCGATTTAAATCAGAAGAAGAAATCCAACAGTTAAAACTAAAAAAAACGTTCAAACACACCATTGATATTCTTCTGGATGCAATTGAAATCAGCAAAGATGAACAATCACGCGTGCAAGAAGCAATTGAAAAAGCATTCAATCTAACCAAAGGTATGTGTAAACTTATTATTGGAGATCAAAGCTATAGCTATTCATCTGAACGCATGTGTATCGATTGCGCTGAATCAATACCTGAACTTGAACCCCGTGCATTCTCTTTCAACTCTCCCATTGGCGCATGTGACGATTGTCATGGTATTGGCTTCATTCATGAATGGCCATGGGGTGACAATGATAAAGATGCATGGAAAGAAAGATACCCTGACTTTTTTGCCGATAAATATGCAAAAGAAATTACTTGCACAAGCTGTATGGGAAGACGACTCAACAAGTATGCGCTTGCAGTCACGATTGGAGAACAAAACATTTATGACATCTGCAATATTTCAATAAAAGAACTTTTAGCATTCTTTAAAAACTTAACACTTGAAACAACAAAACAAGAAATTGCCGGTGGACTAATCAAAGAGATTACCAATCGAGTAAGATTCTTGAATGATGTGGGTCTTTCTTATTTATCACTCAATCGTACCGCACGCACTTTATCCGGCGGTGAAGGTCAACGCATTCGTTTGGCAACACAAATTGGATCTGCATTAAGTGGTGTACTGTATGTCCTTGATGAACCAAGTATTGGACTGCATCAACGCGACAACGATCGTTTAATTGACACACTCAAAGCATTACGCGATCAAGGAAACACTGTTGTGGTGGTTGAGCATGACATTGACACCATGAAACAATCTGATTACATCATCGATATGGGCCCTGCAGCCGGCGTACTCGGTGGAAACATTACCGCAGTCGGTAAACCGCAAGATATTCAAAAAAATAGCAATTCATTAAGTGGCGCATATTTAAGCGGCAAAAAACAGATCGCATTACCTGATGTCACTCGCAAACCAACTGGACACCTACAGCTTACACATGCAACAAAAAACAATTTAAAAAATATCGAAACAAGATTCCCTCTTGGTGTTTTTTGTGGCATCTCAGGCGTTTCAGGATCAGGAAAAAGTACACTGATTATGCAAGAGTTGGTGCCACAATTAAAACGTGAACTCAATACAATAAAAACAAATAAAAATGATACCGATCTTATTGGTGCAGAACAAATTGAAAACATGGTGGTCATTGATCAAAGCCCAATCGGCAGAACACCTCGATCTAATCCCGTAACCTATTTAGGTATTTTTGATAGCATTCGCATGTTGTTTGCATCATTACCTGAAAGTAAAATTCGTGGTTATAAAGTTGGACGCTTTAGTTTTAATGTGCCATCGGGTAGATGTTTTGAATGCAATGGTGATGGCCAAATCAAAGTTACCATGCATTTTTTGCCTGAAGTAACCATGCTATGCAAAACATGTAAAGGTAAACGGTACAACCGTGAAACATTACAAATTACCTTCAAAGAAAAAAACATTGCAGATGTTTTACAAATGACTACATATGAAGCATTGCAATTCTTTGAATCTCATCAACGCATCGCTAAACGCCTTAAATTATTATGTGATGTTGGACTTGATTATCTCAAACTTGGTCAACCTTCAACCACCTTATCCGGCGGTGAAGCACAACGCATTAAACTGGTCAATGAACTAGCAAAACGTGGTAACAATACATTATATATTCTTGATGAGCCCACTACCGGTTTACACAATCATGACATAGCAAAACTACTACAAGTGCTCAATACATTAGTTGACAAAGGCAACTCTATGATCGTTATCGAACATAATATTGATGTATTAAAAACAGTTGATTGGTTAATTGACCTTGGCCCTGAAGGCGGGGATGAAGGCGGTTTTATTGTTGCACAAGGCACACCGAAACAAGTAAGTGAAAGCAAACAAAGTCATACAGCACGCTACTTAAAGCAATATTTTGCCTAAAGCAATGAGTTGGTTATATATAACCTGAAAAAACTCTGATTGTAACCTTGCCCACCTATCCTTACCATATTGCATATACAACCTTGCATATATAAAAAAAAATGATATAATTACTATTAGAATAATTCTTATTTTTTTTAAGTAAAAAGAGGTTAAAATGAAAAAACCATTGTTTTTATTAGCTATAATGTTCGTCTATACTAATGCATATTCTGCTTCAGGTGAAAATACATTAGAGAAAAACTGGATGCAAAAGGCAGGAACCTTTTGCGCCAAACATCCAATAGATATCGCCCTTGGCGCTTTTGCATTAGCAGCAGGCTCTTACGCGCTTGCATCACCATCCTCTGCTGTTGAAAAATTAGAAAAACTTTCCAACTATAGACTAATTCTCAACGCCTCAGCCTTTGCCGGAGGCTGCTATTCACTCGGCTTTATCACGAATGCAATGTTAGGACAGGAGCATCGACTACCATCTGTTAGCGAAACTATAAAAAAAGATCTGCTTGGTTCTCAACAAGCTATAGGAAAAACTCACCAAAAGCCAAGTGTTCTTACCAGCCTTGGCCATGCCGGTCGGTTTGCTTTATACAATATGGCTTTGCATGCAGGATTAACAGGATTAACACCTGCTCTCTTTCATGAGCAAAATGAATCAGCGAGTAAACAGATCTGCCTAAGAATATCGCCAATAAAGTTCATATTGCTGGCCCCTTTGATAGAGGAAATAATATTTACCTATGTACCACACATAATTTGCAGGAACACTATAAACAAAAAATATGCTCAATTTGTTATGCCATTTGTTTTTGGCTTAGGGCATATCCAATATAACTATATAGGCATGCTGAGCTGCGCTTGCACAAATTTTTTAAATCATCGAAGCTTAATTGCACATCCTGAACATGCTGCAACGCCTTATCTGAACCATGCTATAAACAACGCTCTGGCATTGTGATACCATGTTGAAGTCTTAAGTAAAACCTTATTTTTGAGGATAAGTATACTTTGAACTGCGCGCAACTTAACAAAAGTTACTATAAGATAGCTATTTTCACAATTACGTTGCAGAAAACAAATTATTGCGCACTATTCTAGAACATGCAAAAAGCCAAGGTTTATACACCTTGGCTTTTTTTAAATTTACATATCATAAGCGTCCTTCGAAAAAGCAAAATCATTACCCTAAACGAAAAAGACTGGCCTGCCAGACGAAGTTCCGTTAGGAACGAAGACTGGTAGCGGCGCAGGGACTTGAACCCCGGACCTATGGATTATGATTCCATCGCTCTAACCACCTGAGCTACGCCGCCAAAAAATTTCTTAGATAGTTATAGTATACACTAAATACTTAGTTTTTGAAGCTTAAAATTACTTAAAATAAAGGTAAATATAGACCTTAGGAAAAACAAGCCGGTAATCAATGTTGAAATAATACCGATCATCATAGTAACTGCAAATCCTTGGATTGGACCTGTACCAAATTTATACAATACTATACCAACAATAAAGGTAGTAATGTTACCATCTAAAATAACCCACTGTGCATTTGAAAATCCTTGTTGAACTGCAGTTTTTATTGGCATACCTTTTGCAAGCTCTTCTTTTATTCTTTCGTAGATCAAAATTGATGCATCAATTGCCATACCGATAGTCAACACCATACCCGCAATGCCAGGTAATGTTAAGGTAGCACCAAAACGTGCCAAACCAAACAGAATAAGAATCAGATTATACACCAATGCCAAGAATGCAAAGACACCGGAAACTTTGTAATAAAAAACACCGAAAATAAATACCAACCCTAAACCAACTAGACATGACATCAAGCCACGATTAATTGATTCTTGTCCTAATGATGGACCAACTTGACGTTCTTCTTCAAAAGTTAATGGAGCTACAAATGAACCTGATTTTAATAGCAGCGCAAGCTCTTTGGCTTCGTTAGCATCAAAGTTACCGGTAATTCTACCCTCGTTTCTAATACTGCTGCTAATACGTGGAGCTGTGATTACAACGCCATCAAGAACAATTGCTAAATTTTTTCCATGATTTCTGCTGGTTAATTCATAAAATTTATTTCCGCCTTCAGGATTCCAACGGAAAGAAACTATCCATTGACGCTCGTCTAATGAACCTTTTGCATCCGCAAGCAATCTTCCAGTCAATTCAGAATAACGTGGAACTAAATAATAACCGGTAACTTCACCTTGTACCATACGGCCAGGTACAATTTCCATATCAGATGGAATTTCACCATCAAGTTCATATAAAATATCTTCTTCTGTTCGTCCGTTGGCTTCTACTAATTTAAATTCCAATACTGCAGCTTTACCAATCATAGCTTTAGCTTTTTGTGGATCGGAAATATCTGGAAGTTCTACAATAATATTACGCTCACCTTGTTGTGAAATCGGCGTTTCAGATACACCTAATTTATCAATACGTGTTCTGATCACTTCAATATTACGCTCAACAGCATCACGCTTAACACGCAATTCTTCTGCTGGATTATAACGAATAATAACACTAGCAGCTTCAGTTTTCACTACTAAATCGCGACGATATTGTTCTTGAATAAAGGTAGCAATCTGTTGCGCAACCATTGGAGACTCATAAGAAAAAATAAGTTTGTATGAACTTACTTTTCCACCCTCTTGCTCAGTTACTATAACCGGCGCAATTTCGGTTGAAACTTGTACCGGATAATTTGCAGCTGCAGTCTGTTTTTTTAATGTTTGCATCAATTCTAGCAATCGCGCTTCTATAGCTTTTTCTGCTTGAACTTCTAAAGTAATATAAGTACCACCTACAAGATCAATCCCAAAGCGTAAACTTTCACGCAAAGGATGCAAATAATATAAACAAAAACCTGCTAACGCCACCCAGAAAAAAAGCGTTGATCCAAAAATTTTTTGCGCTGTGGTATTCATACAAAAACTCCTTAAAAGATATTATTTTTTCACTCTCTATATTTTTTCCTGCTTCTTGTTTCTTTACAAACGAGAAAACTATTTTCTATTCATATCATAAAAAATAGCCCTTCCTACAAAGAACAAACAAACAAAAAATTGGCCTCTACTTTGCTCTTCGAACTTCGAGGAACAGACTTGCCAGGCGAAGCTTATCGAGTCGGCCGTGTCCGGCATAGCCATAGGCGACGACGGAAAAACCCGGATAAACGAAGACTGGTGCCGAGGAGGGGACTCGAACCCCTACAGGATTTCTCCCACAAGTCCCTTAAACTTGCGTGTCTACCATTTCACCACCTCGGCATCAACAAATATACGCAAAAATGTATCACAATTCCGTATAATTGGCAACTGAAATTTAGCTATATTATTTGGTTTTGCACATTATTATTCTTTTGTCTTAAACTTCTCTACTCATTTGATTTCTATTTTAAAAAAAGAGGGTCAATTAACTAAAGTTAATCGACCCTCTTATAATCTATGATCTTGGCTATATTACCAGCTAAACCATCCCGTAATTTTTTGCCACAACCAAGTTGACCAACCTATTTCTTGTTCAGGCTGTTCATCATATGATTCATCTTCATCATCATCTTGATCAACAATATCTCTTTTTGGCTCAATGCGTTTTTTTATTTCAATGCCTTTTTCTTCCAAAGTGCCTACTGCCTCAGAAATGCTTTGCACATTCTCAATAGACAATGATGCAAGCTTAATGAAATGTTGCGCAAATGGCCCTTCAATATAATTCGCAATCTCTTTTACATTCCGCCAAAGTGTTGCGATTGTATAATAATGTTCACGAGCTTTTTTGTCATTCAACTCTTCAGCAATTCCATTCAACAATTGCCACGATTCACGCTCATAAGAACGTGCTAAATTAATCTGTTCCATCAGTTTGTTCAACGCCTCATCAAGGCTAGCATCAAGTTGCTGGATGCTCATAACTGATTCATTTACTTTTTCCAATACAGACTTTTCTTCAATTAACGTATTGAACATCTCCAGTTCATCAGGTTCAAGAATACCATCTTGTTCTCTTTCTGACTTAAGAATATCAAGAAGATGAGATATAGATTCACGTAGTGCACCTTGATCTAAACCAATATTAACGTAAAATGGATCCAATACATTACGATCAAGCTTTACTCGCTCAGTAAAAAAATGCATTCGCGACTCGACAATCTTATCTACTCGATCACGAATTTTACCAAACAATTCTTTACTTTTTTCCCACCAAATACGCTTAAATAACCAATTACCTTCAGGCTCATTAATATCAACAGTGTCTATTCCAATAATCTCTTCTTCTTGAACTTCTGCGACCGGTTCATCTTGCTTAATTGAATCACTTGGAACCTCTTTCGACATTTCATCAGGCACCGGTTGCTCTATACTTTCTGATAAAACATCACCTTCAGGCCCTCGTTGCTCAACTTCAGCTTGTTCTGTGTCACTTGAATCATCTTGCTGGGATTCAGAGCTATCAGCTGAATCTTCAACTACAGTATCTTCAGCTACTTGTTGTTGATCTTCAGTCTGTTCTGTGTCACTTGACTCATCTTGTTGAAATTCAGAACTATCAATTGGATCTTCAGTCTTATCATCTTTAAGCACTTGTTGTTCAACTTTCTGTTCTGTCTTATTAGATTCATCTTGCGAGGACTCAGATTCATTCAACGAATCTTCAATTACATTATCTTCAGGAGCTTGTTGTTCAGTCTGTTCTAGTTGATCTGCAAGTTCGTCTTGAGTAATTGTAGTGTGACTATGCACACAAAGAAAAAAACAAAACAAATATATGAATAAGTAGAACATACAAACTCCCTTTTGTATTTTAACGTTATAACGTTTGCGCAAGCTCTTTTAGCTCATCAAGCAAACCTTTTGAAAGCTCTTCAGCTTCCCATGAAGTATAACTCCAACGAACACCACTATCAACTTTTGTTAATACAGAACGATCACTTTTAATATCTATAATATCGATACGCACAATATTCATCAATGGATGTATATTTGATGGTGCACGAACAACACCTGCACGCCCTAATACACTATAAGCAACATTATTTGCGTCCAAAAAACAAATCATAACTTTTTTTTGCCAAACCATGTTATGATAACCAGTATGATCTTTATGAATCGAAATTAAAATACTTTCAAGCCCCTTTGGATAAATTGACTGAAGTGGTGTAGTATGTGGCAAACCTTTTTCTGAAAATGTTGCCAAAACACCTACCGTCTCACCTTTTTTTAAAACTTCAACTAAATCTTCTGGTAATTTTACACCTACATGCTTTGCCATATGAATAACCCTAGTTTAAATAATTATTTTTAGATAACACATCTTTATGCATCAAAGATGCATTATATTCCCATCCACCAATACTATAGAGATAATTGCGTTATAATTTCTTGTTCAACGGCAAGTCCTCTTACCGTCAACTTTAGCCTGCCATTCTCTTCTTTAAGTAACTCTCTAGAACACAAATCCGAAATCAGCTTATGTGCTTCCATATGTTTTTGTGACGGAATATGCGTGAAATAAAAATCACGGGACACCCCTTTCACCTGACGAAAGCCAAGCATGAAATGTTCTAATGCAGCCTGATCATCTGTGAGTGTTTCACTAAATTCTATAAGATCTTCCCCCTTGCCGATTCCTTTCATATAGAGCATTAAATTTTTCTTATTTCTATATCTTTTATTTTCATCAAATGACCATGCTCCCACACCAAAACCTTTGTATGGTTTCCGATCCCAATACGCTTTATTGTGTCGCGACTGAAAACCTGGCTTTGCAAAGCTTGAAACCTCATACTGTTCAATCCCATGATCCTGTAAAAAATCCACCGTCCAACAATATAAATCCGCTAATCGACTATCAGATGGCAATTGCACACTTTTCTTTTGCACACGATAATACAGCGGAGTAAATTCATGTACCATCAAAAAATAGACCGATACATGTTTTATTGGCCATTGCACCACCTTGCGCAACTGCTCTTTCCACTCATCATCCGTTACACCCGGCAAACCTAAAATAAAATCTACTGAAACATTTTCAAATCTGTCTTTCGCCAACTCCAATACCGTACAGACATCCTCATTGGTCTGTAATCTATTTACATTTTTTAAAACTTGCTCATTCAAACTCTGAACACCAATACTTAATCTATTGATACCCATGTCCTTCCATAATGCAAGCTGTTTTGCTGTTGCTGTCCCCGGATTCACCTCAAAGGTAATTTCTGTTTTTTCGTTAAAATTTGATACTTTTTCTAGTATACCAAACGTGTCAAGTAGTAAATCATCCGGATAGGTACTTGGCGTTCCACCACCAAAGTAAATAGTCTCCAATTGAGGTCTTTGATTACATGAGTCACCATACATCAATAGCTCTTTACAAAGGGCATCATGATATGGCTTAAGAAATGAGTCATTCTTTAAATACGCCACAAATGGACAAAAATGACATCTATATGGACAAAACGGCCAATGAATATAAAATGATTGCATAGGAAATAATCGAGTCTTTTTAAGTGAATTAAAATGATATAAGTCTTAAGTATACGCGATTATAGAGCAACTGCCAAGGACAGCTGCAACCTATCAATCTCTCACAAATAGCTTTCGATAAGCTCCAGGTTTGCGAATCATTTCAGCAAATGTTTCATCATCCAATGCATCAATAATTTCTTGGGGCATTTTTTCAGATTCAGGTTTTTTTGTATGTTGAGTAACTTGAAAAGATTCGCCTGCTAGAGCCTCTTGTTGCTTTGTAGTATCAGAATCACTCGCACAACAAATTTGCGTCAATACTAATAAATAGAGATATTTCATTCATACATCCTTTTTATGTTTTTTTTCATTCAACTCTTTATGCGTTTTAGCAAAATCAAAAGCAAATTGCCAGTCATCTTGCATCTGTTGTGCAAGTGCATCTTGATTTGCAAATTTAATTAATTCACCGGCAGAAAAAATTGCTTCCAGTTTTTTTTTCTGCTCTTCAAACAGATCAATAGTATCAACATACACAATCATTTGTTGATCGGTATAACTACACACATCTTTTTTATAATGATAACTCACAAACTGTTTTAATATGCTCGTTAACTTAGCATAAAAAGAACTGCTCTGTGCAATAGATAACAGACCATTCTTTTTTAACTGTTCCAAATCATACAACGCTTGTTGCCAACCGGAACGCTTCTTTTTTTTTGACCGCATAAACTTCATCAAGCAAAAAACGGCTCCTACAAAAAAAACCGATGCTAACAGTATCATTAAAATAATAAACCATAATTTTTGCCAAAACGGCACATGCCACAATCCATAATTATCAAATAGTTGTAACTGTTCTGTTTCTGGAGTTGGTATATTCATATATGCTCCAATAAGCTTATCAACATAACTTTAATTTGTTCTAAGTTTTAATTATTTTCTTCTGTTCGGTCATATTATCGAATAAAAAAACAATTTGCAAAATAAATTCCTTAGACCAAATATTCGCTAGTATAAGTATTCGTCAATACAACATACGCTTTTTGAAGAAACGAACCATCTCTTGTATGTATGGCTGAGCAATTTTAACTTCAAGCAAATCAATACCATACGTACTAAATATTCGATTTTGATTTAAAAGGCGTTCATGACAAAATCTGTTTACACGCGCTTTTTTCGATCCTAAATTTACAATAGTCATAACACCTGTTTCATCGTCTACCATGGGTAAAAAACCAACACGAGGCATTTCACGTTCATTTTTGTCCAAACAACGTACGGCAATAAGCTCATATCTCTTTGCAACAATACTCAGTGCTTTTTCAAATGAAGGACTAATAAAATCAGAAATCAGAAATACAACCGCATCTTTTATGCGAAATTTTGCTACATATTCAAGCGCAGTAGTAACAGAAGTTTTCTTTCGTTTTGGTGCATAACTAAATAATTGTTCAAGCAGATAACGTACATGTTTTTGACCGCTATTTGGAGGAATGAACAACTCAACTTCATCTGAAAAAAGTAATAACCCAATACGATCTTTTGCCATTTCACCGGCTAATGCAATAACTGCAGCGACCTCCTGCATAACTTGATATTTTGTTTTCACACCGGAACTGAAAAAACTGGAACCGGAAATATCCACCGCTAAAACAATACTGCGACTACGCTCTTCAATATATTGACGTATCATCAATTTATCCATACGAGCAGAACTCTTCCAATCGATATATCTTACATCATCACCTTGTTGATACTCACGAATTTGATCAAATTCAAGCCCTGAACCTTTAACTGCTGAGCTACTTTGACCAACTAATGAACCGCGCAACAATCGCTTAGTATGAATCTCAATTTGACGAATACGCTTGCGAACATCTTTGCTTACCATAAACAACTCTCAATTAAAAAAATGACTGCTCTTTTAGAATTTCAGGAATCGCAATAGTGCCATCTTCTTGTTGATAGGTTTCCATTATTGCAACCATTAATCGTGGCAATGCCAATGAAGATGCATTTAATGTATGCACCAATGTCGGTTTACTTCCTGCGCTTTTACGATAGCGAATTTTGCCACGTCGTGCTTGAAAGTCAGTGCAATTACTACAAGATGAAACCTCATAATACTCTTTTTGTCCCGGCAACCAAACTTCAATATCATATGTTTTTGCCGATGGAAATGAGCAATCTTGCGCAGCTAATAAACTTACCCGATAATGCAAACCGAGCTTTTGTAAAATTTCTTCTGCACATGTCAACATACGCTCCTGTTCTTTATCTGCTTTTTCCGGTTCAGCAATAGTATACAGTTCAATTTTTTCAAATTGATGGATACGAATAAGGCCTCGTTCTTGTGCGCCATAGCCACCGGCTTCACGTCTAAAACAACTGGTCCAAGATGTCATGCGCACCGGCAACTGCTCTACTGATAAAATTTGATCTTTATATAGGTTAGTTAAATTAACTTCAGCAGTTGGTGTCAAAAAAAGGTTATCTTCACCAATCTCATAAACTTGATCTCTAAATTTAGGGAAATTACTTGCAACTTCAAGAGCTGACTCATTAACTAAATATGATGGCAAAATAGGTTCATAACCATGTTTCATATTGTGCTTATACATGAAACTTGCAAGTGAATAGATCAAGCGAACGGCATCACCTTTATATAAAGGGAAATTACTTCCACTCATACGCGCTGAAGCTTCAAAATCAAACCAACCCAACTTGTTGCCCAAATCAAGATGATTTTGCACTTGAAAATCATAATGTGGTTTTTCACCAACCATTTTGACCACTTTATTTGCTTCTTTATTTCCTTCAGGAATGTCATTAAAAGGTAAATTTGGAGCAAACATCCAATGTCTTTTAAATTCCGGTTCAATCACATCTAATTGGGCCTGTTTTTCTTTAAGCTCTTTGCCCACTGCAATAGACTGTTCACGAATTTCCGGCGTGACACCGGACTTAGCTTGTTGAGCTAATTCATTTTTTTTCTGGCATAACGATTCAATTTCAAGACGCAAAGAACTAACCTGTTTATCTAATTCATATAATCTTTGTGCATCAAAATCGGGATCTTTCTTTTGAAGTAATGCAACTGTTTTTTCAGGTTCTTTACGCAGCAAACTTAAATCTATCATATTGTCCCTAATATCATTAGTGAATTTTATATTGAACAATTTAAAGATACTTAAAAATAACGCTTTTGCAACCATATAAAAAGGTCGTACAAATAAAAAGGCCGCACAAAATGCGACCTTAATGTAATGAGCAAAGTTTTTTGAGTTTTAGTCTCAATCTTTAGCCAATTTTAACAGAACGTACAACTTCGCGTAAATTTTTTCCTGCTTTAAAACGAGGCACATTTACTTCTGGTAAATCAATGCGCTCTTTAGTTGCAGGATTAATTCCTTTACGTGCTGGACGACGTGAGATCCAAAAAGCACCGAACCCGGTAATTGAAACTTTTTGACCTTTTTTTAACGTACGCTCTACTATACGAGTAAATGCGTCCAAAACGCGTGAAACATCTTTTTTACTAAAAGTAGTCTCTTCACTGAGTGAGGTAATGAGTTCACTCTTGTTCATGGAATACTCCTTGGAATAAGAAATGGTTAAAACACTGCTACTTCATTAAACCCCTATTTTTTTATTCTTACCAACTAATAGTAATTCTATTTATATGTTTGTCAAATCCACATTGTTGTTTTATCTTACTACTTTATTAACAACCGCACACAAAAGGGTATTACATGTTTGTAGACACACATTGCCATATAAATATTATGGTTAAGAAGACATTCGACACACCATTAACGCCAAATGACTTTTCCTTAGCTCAAGAGATTATTACATCGGCTCACACACAAAATGTGACCACTATTATCAATGTTGGAACCAGTTTGATTGAAAGTAATAACTGCATTCAATTAGCACAAAAATTTAAAAATAATTATGCAGTTATTGGCATTCATCCCAATGATATCACCAGTGATTGGCAAGATGAACTAAAAACAATTGATATATTAGCAAAAAATAAAAATGAACTAAACATTGTTGGTATTGGTGAATGCGGACTTGACTTTCATTACCCCGACTTTAATGTTCAAAAACAAAAAGATGTATTTAAGGAGCAGATTGAGCTTTCTTTAAAACACAATCTTGCACTAGTGGTACACACGCGTGATGCCCGCGATGAAACATTACAAGTAATTGAAGAATATCACAAAGAAATTTCACGCGGTATCATCCATTGTTTCTCTGAAGATTTAGCTTTTGCACAACAAGTTATCGATTGGGGTTTTGCACTCGGCCTTGGTGGCACCATTACCTATCCAAAAAACAATCATCTTCGTGAAGTTGCACAATCAGTTCCACTGTCATCTATCGTACTTGAAACTGACGCTCCATTTCTTCCACCACAATCAATGCGTGGCAAAAAAAACAGCCCGGTAAACATTCCAATTATTGCTCAATATTTAGCTGAACTACGCGCAATATCAATTGATGAGGTTGCACAACAAACAACTGATAATGCAAACAGGATATTTGGACTACATTAATAGACTTGCTATTTTTATGACTCAGACTACCCTTAAAAATAGATCCGCCTTAAATAACCCTTTCAACACATACACTTTTTAATACATCAATCTTAGGAAACTCTATGCACAACACCGAAACAAACCTCTTTTTTAAATCTATTTTTATTGGTCTTATTATTGTCCTCATCATCAACATAAGCTTCTTTTCATACTATACGCTTAATCCTGGATTTGCAGCATTACATATGCGCATGAGCAAAATAATAAATGTTACAACCATCCCCGGCATGAAATTCAAAATACCTTTTATAGATCGCATTGTTTATATTGATACACGCATTACTAAAGCGCATGAAGAAACCACAGCTCTTTCACGCGATCTACAAACATTAAGAGTTGGTATGGTCATTAATTATCGCATTACAAATCCTCTTGAAATATACCAAGAAATTGGCATTAATTTTAAAAAGATTATCATAGACCCATTCTCACAAGAAAGCGTTAAAGCTATCATTGCACAATTTACAGCAGAGGATCTTATACAAAGCAGACATATAGCAAAAGATAAAGTTGTCGATAATCTACGCTCTCGACTCAAACCTTTATATATAAATTTAGTTGACTTCAACTTTACCCATTTAGATTTTTCACCTGACTTTATAAAAGCAGTAGAAGACAAGCAAATTGCTGAACAAAGTGCAAAAACAGCAAAAAATCTTACTGAACGCGTAAAAGAAGAAGGCCTACAGTCACGTACACGTGCTGATGCAGAAGCATATGCCCTGAAAGTAAAACGTGAATCAATAACTCCTGAACTAGTGTCATTAAAAAAAGTTGAAGCTCAAATGAAAGCAATTGAAAAATGGGATGGCAAACTCCCTCTTTATACCGGTGACGCTACTCCACTCATTTCATTGCCAACAGCATAAACATTCAATATCAAAAGGAGCAATGCTTAAGAACTCCTTTTGATATTGACCTAAATAACAAATATTTGTACGTTAAAAGTAAATACTTTACAAAAAAAAAAGGAAGTAAAATGTTCAATAAAAAAAATTATATCTTTTTTGTTTCACTATTAATATACAGTGCACATACACAATGTGCTGCTTCAATTTCAAGTTCAAGCAGTACAGACCCAGAACAAAAAATAAATAACCGACTCATATTAAACGCACAACTTGAAGTTGCCACTCTTTGGGATGAAGCGACCTCTCCTGAGATGGGACAAATTCTTCATATAATAAATACAATGTTGCCAAAAAAAGAAGGTCCCGTAATCGCAGCCCTTCAACACCAAAAAACAGGACTTTCACTCTTACATTTGGCAGCATTACATAAAAATGCATCCCTCGTGAAAAAGCTCGTCCACCCAACAAATGTAAATAAAACAGTTGATGGATTTAACCCTGTATTTAGAAAGGAAACTCTTAATGGAATAACTCTGTTACACATTGCCTCACTCAATAATGACCCTGAAACAGCAAGCATTTTATTGCAACAAAAAGGCGTACGCCATAATCTTAAAGACAGTTCCGGCGAAACTCCATTGCATAAAGTTCCTCAAATATTACCATCATCAACTGACACTACCAAATTAATAGAACTTTTAATTCAACATGGTTGTAGTTTGCATGCCAAAAACAATGATGACAAAACTCCTCATGGCATTGCTTTACACCGTACAGCTCACCATGCAATACAAGCACTTACCGGAGCGACCTGCATATGTTATAAGTGCGCTAAATTAAAACTAAAAAACACACGAATAAAGAAAAAAAAAACCAATAATGTTCCTAAATCACAAAAGAGACTACATATTCCTGCAGCTGCTATAGAGTATGTAGAATAATTATAAATTCACTTCTGCTATAAATATATCGAAAGCAATATAATTTTCATTTATCCTCCTTGGCAATTTATGGTATAATAAAAAACATTATTAAACTCAAGGAGTAAAAACATGACCACCATACTAGCATTTGTTATATATTTTTGCATTCTAACCGGCATCGGTATCTACTTTTATCATCGTAATAAAAATGCATCCGATTATATTATTGGAAACAGATCCCTCAACTATTGGGTCACCGCAATTGCAACGCAAGCAAGTGATATGGGCAGTTGGTTATTTCTCGCATTTCCTGCTGCGGTTTTTTCCAACGGATTGTTTGAATTTTGGGCTGCAATTGGTTTGATTTCTTTCATGTTTTTAAACTGGCAATTCATTGCGCCTAAATTGCGCTCTGAAACTGAACGGTATAATGCGCTTACTTTGTCCACTTTTTTCTCCAATAGATTTAATGATACGAGCGGCATATTACGCGTAATCAGTGCATTGATCACTCTTCTGTTTTTCACCTTTTACATCACTTCCGGCATTGTGGGATTAGGACGACTATTTCAAGCAGCTTTCTCCATAGATTATACTATTGGTATTATATTAGGGCTTATTTGCGGTATTACCTACACACTTATTGGTGGTTTTTTAGCCGTTGCATGGTGTGATATGTTCCAAGGCATTTTTTTGTTAGTTATGATTTTATTTGTTCCCATATATACCTATTTTGTAGTTGGAGGCATTGATGCAATTAGATTAGCAGCCTCTGCAAAAAACATTAGCTTATCATTATTCAATTCAGAAGCTTCATTATTAACAGCATTTGCATTGGCTGCCGGTTGGGGCCTTGGTTATTTTGGCCAACCGCATATTTTAACCAATTTCATGGGCATCGATGACCCTAAAAAAATAAGTCGTGCAAAATGGGTTGGCCTTACCTGGCAAATTTTAGTACTCAGTTCATCTGCAATGATTGGCGTTGTTGGACTTGCCTACTTCAATCAAGGACTAGAAAATCCTGAACTTCTTTTTGTACTGATGACAAAACAGCTTTTTTTTCCATTACTTGCCGGATTTGTATTATGTGCTATTTTGGCGGCCACACTTTCCACATTGGACAGTCACATTCTGGTTTCCGGATCTACCTTTGCAGAAGATCTCTATCAACAATTATTTAGAAAAAATGCAACTTCAGTTGAACTCATGTGGATTTCACGCGCTGCTAGTTTGAGTATTTCATTGGTTGCATTATACATTGCATCAGGAAACAATAGTTCAGTATATCATTTAGTTAATTATGCATGGTCCGGAGTAGGAAGTGCATTTGGACCACTTGTAATCACTGCATTATACACAAAGAATACAACACGTGAAGGAGCAATTGCCGGCATGCTTATTGGAGCAGCTGTTGCTGGCATATGGCCATATTACGGTTTTGGCATCTTACTACCGTTAATTCCAGGATTTTTTTCTGGCTTATTGAGCATTTATGTTGTCTCATTTATTACAAAAAAATAGTTAATATACAGCAAGAGTCAATGAATATTTCTTATAAAGATCATATCGATTTTTGTTCCAGTATTTAACACAGACAACACCAAGCATACCATGAGTAGCCAAAACATTGAGCCAATTATTAACTGTTGTATCAACATCATCTTTACCAATACGAAAAAAAACATTCTCAGTTTCCTCAGACAATGCAGTTATCTCAAGTTTATATGGATGCGGATAAGCAGGATCTTGCCAACGATTATCTTCTTGAGCAGCAATAAAATTTGCTTCAAGATCTGAAACATAAATTGCGCTTTCAGGAAATTGTTCAGCTGAAAATGTTGAACATACACCCATTAAAAAAAACAGACTTAAGCATAGTAATGAAAAATGTTTTGTATATAACATGGAAGCTTTCCTTTAAAAAAAAATAAATAAACTGTTTTTTATAGTACAAACAATATTAAAATATGCAAGTTATCATTGCTATCAGTGTATTATTTGTTAGACTTCATGTTATTTTTAAAAATAAAAAAAGGAAAACATATGACACCTGAAGCTTTAGCTTTGATGCTTGGCACGCTTTTATCAATTGGCCAACTTCAAGAATTTTCAACAGTAGAACCTGTCGAACAAAACAACCAACAAAATTCTGCACCGGCTCACCCCATCAAAAAACGTCTTAATAAATACTCTAATAAAATAAGGCACACTAAGAATAAAAAACATGCTATCAAACAGCCACGACCCGGTTTTTAATTCTAATTTAACGAAAACGAAACATACGCACAAAACCAAGGTCTAACCACAAGTGTGAAACCGCTCCTGCAATAAAGAAAATTGTATGTAATATAATGGTTTTATCATAGTGAGGCAGATATCCTGTGAGTAAATAACACAATGTGCCAAGTGCACCAACAATAAACCAAATGTTATGAAAAAGGCCACGATGCTTAACAAGCATAGGCAATGTTGCAACAATTGCTACATAAGCCAAAGTAACAAACTGTTTTTTATAAAAAAAATAAACAAATAAACCGAGAATCAACCAATAAAAAACATTTTGCCCTTTACTTTTGACATCAATATCAGGAAAAAGTGAACCGGCCATAACAGCAACAAAACAACTCGCAATAATAAATGGATCCTGTTTCGGCATTATATTAACTATACTCACTAATGCAAACGTTGCTCCAAATGCTGCAGCACCTCCCATCAAGTGTCCTTTATATCCCGGCATTTTTTTATTCCTTAGATTAATTACATTTCATGAAAGTAGTATTCGGATAATAAAAACGCAAAATACGTTTATAATCCCATCCATCACGCACCATCTCTCGAGCACCCCATTGGCACAACCCCAAATGATGACCATAACCACGTCCATGCAAAATAACTTTATTCTTTTTCTTTGTTATGGTGTAACAATAACTTTTCACTTCTTTAAACAGATTATACAGTTTTTTGCCCGCAAGCTTTACTTTTTTTCGTGCATAAATCATTACTTCCTGTGAAAGACCTGCTTTATCTTGTTTGATAACTTTCATATTTTTAATATTAGAAACCGGACCAACCTCTTGCAATAGATGTTTATGCAGTTCATCTAAGGTATATTCCGCTTTCCAATTATAGATCCAACATCTTTTACAATGTGTACATGGATATGTACGAGCAAGATAAGGCGCATCATTAAAGTTCACTTCATGTATATGTGCAGGTATCACACCTCCACAACATGAATCAAACATCGCAATAATAGGTTTGTTATTATGCGCTAAAATGATACCCTTTGTCTGCTGTACTGCATCTTGTAATATTTTTTTATCATGCACACCGGAATATGTTTGATGTCGATTACAATTATGCACATGATAGGAACGTTTTGTTTTTTGTGCTTCTTGCATCATAGAAATCACATAGGTGCGTGAAGTTATAGCAAATACTTTATTGACTTCCAACGGCCACCCAGGCCAACTTTCAGTGCGCAACACTGAACAAATATACTGTTCAAGAGGCAATTCGTTAATAATAAGCAATTTTCCATTTTGCAAAGCCAATATAAAAGAACCACTATATGTATGTTGTCCGTAAGTAATATGCCCCCCTGTTGATAATTTTAGTTGCGATTCTTTATATCGCTTACCATCAACATATAATAAATTCTTTTTCACTTGAATTGAGGTAGCTACTTTTTTAATATGCCTTTTATAGGTTCCTCTACCATCTGAAAGCATAAAAGCGCCACAACTCGATTGAATAGAAAATTGTGCAGCTTGTGGCAAAGCAATAGTATCAAGAAGAACACGGACTTGAGCATACTTTTGCAATGTTGCTATTTTTTTTTGTTTATGCGTTTGAATATCACGTTTAATATAACGTTGTGTTTTTTTTTCAGTTATAGCATGCAAATTAAATATAAAAAATATTAAATAAAAACATGGTCTATTACCATGCAATAGCATGCTTTTTGAGCAACTGTACAAATGCTTCAGGAACTTCATTTTTTGTATCTACTCCCCGATTCGCCATTGCATCCGCTTGCTTATTCTCATGCCTAAGAACATGCTTTATGTTACACGGAACATCTTTTAACAAATATTTTGCTAATGAAAAACATTTTTTCAGTTCCGGATTTTTAACTTTGTACATGCCTTGCAATTGACGGACCATCAACTGTGAATCGGAAATAATTAATAATTGATCATTAGGCTTCATTATTTTTTTTAATTCAAATAAACCGATCAGTAATGCCATGTATTCTGCTTGATTGTTTGTCTTCAAACCAAGATAATAACCGCCTTCTTGGACCAATTCATTATTTTTATATAGCACAATACCGGCACCTGCAGGTCCAGGATTGTTGCGCGATGCACCATCAAGATATAGCTTCCATTTTGACACACCTTCATGAACATCCGACTCAAAAATACATAACTGTTCCATAGATCAACTTTCTTCTTTTGGTTCAGCCTGTAAAACTATTGGATCATATAAAAAACGATAACAACTGTTGCATTGCAAAAGTGCGCGTCGTTTTAAACGAAGAAGATCTTGATTTGGAATTGCATAAAAACAGCCGCCGCACCCACCTTGAACAACTTCTACAACCGGATCATCTACACGATTATACATCTGTTCATATTTCTCCAACCATTCAGCCGGAATTGTTTTTAGTTTTTCAGGCCTTTCTAGCTGAGCTTCATATAACTGTTTTTCAAGCTGTTCAATCTCTACCGTTTTTTTTTCAAACGCTTCTTGCGCTTCTTCTATTTTTTTAGTAATTTCATCGTCTTTTTGCGTCATAGTACGTTGAGCATTCTCTAGCTTATTCCAAACATCAACAAGTGCATCTTCTGATTCATGCTGTTCTGCATGAATTTTATCAAGTTCTTTTTTGAGGGCACTGTATTCTTTAGGATTGGCGATGTTTTCAATTTTAAGTTTGATATCCGCTTCACGTTCATCGAGCGTCTTCATATCCAGCTCTTTTGTGTCGACTTCTTTTTGTGCATTATGCACAATTTGCTTTAAAAGATCGGCTTCCTGTTCATACTGTTTTTTCTGTTCTTGTAACTGATGCAATACCTTTTGCTCTTTACCAATGGTTACATTAAGTTTTTTCATATCCTGATCAAAACATACGACATCGATAAATGATTCAAAAGGAAATGTTTTCATAAAAGAACCTTCTTTGTTGTTATTTGTAGATTAACTGACAACTTCCGGTTTTTGGTGGGCCCACCAGGACTTGAACCTGGGACCTTTCGGTTATGAGCCGACTGCTCTGACCAACTGAGCTATGGGCCCCCACCAATATACAAAAGAAAGGAGGTGTATTTTTATAACACACTTTATAAGAATAAAGGAATTTAATCTAATTGTGAAGCAGTAATTACTCAATAAACCACTTCTTATACCCTAACCCTTCAATTTCATTATAATCGCATACCTTTCAATGCAATCCATTTATCAAGCATACGCACCACTGAAGGACTTTTTGTTGGGAAACCTTGTTTATCCTTGCCAAACCAACGCATATCTTTTGATTCATGATTTCGAATAAAATCTTCATCACTCGTAACGTGCAATAAAAAGCGAACATCATAATGATAATGTTCAGGCTCTTTGGCATTTGCAGGAATCAGATGCACATCAATATCAAAAATTTCATATGACACAGGCTCAATATGTTCAATACCTGATTCCTCTTGCGCCTCTTTAATCGCAACGGCCAATACATCTGCATCACCATCACAATGTCCACCAAGCTGTACCCAGCGATTCAATTTAGCATGATACATCAACAAAACCTTTGTGCCATCTTTATTAAGCAACCAAGAAGATGCAGTAATATGACCAATGGAAAGCGACCGCTCAAAACAATCTTCATTATTTTTAACAAATTCTTGTATTGCTTGTTTTGCTTTTTTATCTGTATCAGTTATTGGTTGATATAACTCTAATGCATTCAATAATGCTTTTCTATGCATAATTTTAACTCACTTTCATTAAAAAATCTTTCAAGCGCATGCTATAGCCCCATTCATTGTCATACCATCCGAATGTTTTGCACAAATTGCCTTCTGCTTGCGTTAATGGTGTATCGATAACAACAGAATAATCACACCCGCTATAATCACTTGATACCAATGGCTCATTGCAAGTAGACAAAATTCCTTTCAGATCATGTTGCGAAGCATCAAAAAAAGCCTGATTTACTTTTTTTTCATCTACTGTTTTTTTTGTTTTGATAACTAAATCAATCAATGAAACTTTTGCAACCGGCACACGAATGGCCATTGCTTGAATACGCCCTTTTATTGATGGCATAATTTGATCAATCATACGAGATGCACCGGTTGAAGTTGGAATAATATTTAATGCTGCAGCGCGTGCTCTACGCAAATCATCTGATTCAACATCAAGGAGCACCTGCGTATTAGTATATGCATGAATGGTGGTCATAAACCCTTGCTCTATTTGGAACTTATCATGTAATACTTTGAGCATTGGCATAATGGCATTAGTTGTACAACTTGCCAAGGACACTATATGATCTTTTTTTTTATCAAAACTATCACAGTTTACACCAGGCACAATAGTTGTCACCTCACCTTTGCATGGTGCAGTGATAAGTGTATATTTTGCTCCGGCATTTTGATGAACGTTAATAAACTTCGCACCGGTATAACGCCCTGAGGCTTCAACAACCCAATCAATGTCAAACTTAGACCAATCAAGTTTTGCCGGATCAGATTCGGCAACAATAACAATTTTATGATCATTAATACTAAGTGTGGAATCTTGAAAATCGACTTTACCTTTAAAGGTCCCCATGAGAGTGTCATATTTAAACATATGAGCCACATTCTCAAGAGATGCCGGGCCAATATTGATTGCGACAACATTAAGTTTTTTTTGAGCCTCAGGATCGGCAAAGATAGTGCGTAAAAAATTCCGACCAATTCTACCAAATCCATTAATCGCTATACGCATATTTATTCCTCTTTTTTTATTATTGATGCCAATAACGCACCAAATCGATATGTTCTTTCTCTATCGCTGACTCTGTAGCCGGCAACTCCATAACAACAGGAATATGCGCAATATCAGCATTAAGTATAAACTGCTTTAAAGCATCTAGATGAATTATACCATCGGGTAGCAGTTCATGACGATCAATACATGAACCGACTCCTGCACATGTATTATTCAAATGTATCAATGCAATACGTTCAAAACCAATAGTATTATTCATTTTTGCAAAAAAATGTTGCTGTTCAGTTATATCTGCAATGTTGTAACCATAAGAATGTGCATGCACCGTATCAATACAAAAAGAGATTTTTTCAGGATAATCTATTTTTTCAAGAATCGTTTTGAAATCATTTAAATCACTTCCAACCGATAAATTTCCATGTGCCGTATTTTCAAGCACAATTTGAACATCCTGCTCATATTTCAATATTTTATTTAATCTACGCACTAATGCATCGATACCTTCATCAATACCTTGAGCACCCTTTGCGCAACCGGGATGCACAATGAGATGTGTAAAGCCTAGCCGTTTTGCTAAATGTAACTCTTTTTTTATAGTACGTAATGAAATCGATTTAATACTTGCTAAGTTTGTCCAATACGAGGAATGTACAAACAGTTGTTTGAAATTATTACGTATTTTCATAAATTGATCTATTTCTTCTTGATCAAGCTCAATAAAACGATTTGTATCTTGATGCAGAAAAAAACATTGAAACGTTGGCAACTTAAAATCTACTGCTCTTTGAGCAAGCTCTAATAATGAATGCGTCAAACGTAAATGTAGACCAATATCCCTCACACTTTGTCCTTTTGTTATTTATTCAAACATCTTAACAAGCACATCTTCTTCATAAAATGGCCTCAATGCATGTATAAAATCATCTTTTACTTTCTGTAATCCATCTACCGTTTCTGACTCGAATCGAATACTCAATACCGGCTGTGTATTTGAAGCACGCAATAATCCCCAGCCATAAGGCATTGTTACGCGTACACCATCGATAACAAGCAAATCTGCATCCTCTTTTTGTGCAAAAATATCTTTTACCGTTTGCACAATTAATTTCTTTTTATCCTCATCACATGCAATACGAAATTCGTCTGACGTATACATTTCAGGATATACTTGTAACAATTCATCGAGTGTTTTTTGTTCTTTTTGTAACATTTGAAACAGACGCAACATTGCATAAACGCCATCATCATAACCAAAATAACGATCTTTAAAAAAGAAATGACAACTCAGTTCACCTGCCAAAAGCGCACTGTTTTTTTTCATCGCATCTTTAACAATTGAATGACCTGATGGTGCAATAACCGGCTGAGCACCTAACTGC
Organism: Candidatus Dependentiae bacterium; assembly: GCA_040878395.1. Lineage (NCBI taxonomy): Bacteria > Candidatus Babelota bacterium. The sequence continues at coordinate 26,144 of JBBDMI010000011.1, forward strand.
TCAAGATAGTTAATCAATGCTGCAGAACTCTTTATATCAAATACCACAGCAACACCTGGATGCTGTTGAGCAATTTCTTGTGCAAAAAGACCCAGTAACAGATCTCCTGATACTAATACACCTTTTTTTGTCATGGGCGCCATGCGATCGGCATCACCATCCAAACCAATACCCACTTGTATATCAGTTGTTTCAAGTACTTTTTTTACATCTTGCATATTTTTAATATTCACCGGATCAGCTTCATGATTCGGATAAGTACCATCAACTTCAGGATAAAGTATTTCTACATTTTTCCATGCCATTATCTTTACTAATTGTGGAATCACAGCGCCGGCTGCACCATTACCACAGTCAATAACAGCGGATAGGTCCATTCCTTTTAAATCTTGAAAATGCTCTACAAGCCAATCGATATAGGCAGGAATGATGAGATACTCAGAATAAGAACCTTTTATAGTGGATTCAATTTTTTTATTTTCTATATAGTCTGTATACAATTTTTGAATATCTGAACCCCAAACATTTTCTTTGCCTAAACAAATTTTCAGGCCATTATACTCTTTTGGATTATGAGAAGCGGTAATCATAACACCCGCTTGTACCGGCAAATTATGCATCGCAAAATATAACGCAGGTGAATGGCATAAACCTACAAATTGTACATCCAGTCCACTATCGGCAAATGCAGCACATAACTGTTTTTTAATTTCAGGAGAATGAACTCTTCCGTCCATACCAAGCGCTATCGTTTTGATATCTGGATTTTTTTGTTTAAAAAAATAAGCAATGGCACAGCCAAGATCATATATTTGATCAAGGTGCAAATCAATACCAACTTTGCCCCGAATATCATATTCTCTAAAAATTACACTCGGTAATTGCTGTTTTTGCATCATAATCTGATTGCCCCTGACATGAGTTAACTCGTTATTATTTAATGTATCATAAAAATAAATCAATACCCATCCCCTATGGTAATTTATACCAAGCATGGTAGACTTTTTTGAGTTCGAAATGTTATTTTATGCACTTATTTTATACTAATAACCATATGATACCAATAAAAATTCAAATAAAAAATTTCTTAAGTTACGGTGCTGATCTGCAAACAGTTGATTTTTCACCCTACCACTTACTTTGTTTGTCCGGTAAAAATGGACATGGTAAATCTGCACTACTAGATGCAATTACCTGGGCAATTTGGGGTCAAGCGCGCAAAACAAGCGGCGTTACGAAGGCTGATCATGGACTTCTTCGCTTGGGCCAAACACATATGTTGGTAATCATTGATTTTGAATGCAATAACAATCATTATCGTATCAGACGTGAATTTGCTCTTACTCATGGCAAACCGTATGCAGCTGTCGATTTTGGTATTGTTAATGCAGAAGATGATAGCATTATCCCCTTGACCGAAAAAAAAATTCGTGACACTCAACAAAAAATCGAAGACACCATCCATTTGGACTATGATTCCTTTGTTAATTCAGCATTTTTACGTCAGGGACATGCAAATGAATTTTCTAAAAAATCTGCTAAAGATCGCAAAGAAATACTAGCTAACATTTTGGGTTTACAACGATATGAAACTATGCGAAAAGCAGCCAATGATAAAGCGCGAGAAGCCATTGCACAAAAACAGCAATTAATAGCATTACAAGAGAAAATAACGCAAGAACTGGAAAAAACTGAACAGATAAAAACTGATTTACAACAAATAAAAACAACTTTGACTGACCATGAAAAATATGAAAAACAATTTCATGAAGAACAACAAAAACTACAAAAAGAACGTGAAACATTACTCAAAAAACAAGAGGCTAACAAGCAATGCGGCAAAGCTCTACAAGAAGCTGAAAAAGAACGGTTACATCATCAAGCAGAACTTCGTAACGCATTTACTCAATGGCGCACGATTCATAAACAACAATTGAATAGCGCATCACCTGAAGCACTCAAAAAAGAAAAAGAACAATGCGCACAAGAAATACAAAAATGGCAAGATGCATTCGCTAAAAAATTAGAAAAAAAAGAACAGTATTTAAAAGAAAAAGAGATATTTTCACAACTGGAGCAACAACTGCAGCTTGAGCAGAGCAAACAGATACAAAAAGCCGAACTACAATTGCAACAGATGCATATGGAACACAAACAATACGAACAACAACTACAAACCGTACAAAAAGATGAGATACAACTCAAAGCTGAACTTACACGCACCGAACAGAACATAAAAACATTAGAAATAAAACTTAAAAACCAAGACACCAAAAAACTTGCTATAGTTGAAAAACAGTTTGAAAAACGACGCAATCATTATCAACAATGGATTACTCAAGCAAATTATCTCAAAAGTGAACTTGAACAGATAAAGCAAAAAAAACAGTTTGTACATGATGAAAGTGCACCAAGTTGTCCTTTGTGTGAACAAAATCTCTCTGCATCACGCAAAAAATTTTTAAAAAGCAAGTTAGGCCATAGTGAAGCCTACTTAATGCATCGCCACAAACGGTTAAGTCGACTAATTCATATACTTAAACCATTATTAATCGAGCAACACACACAGCTGGAACATTTAAAAAAAGAGCAAACAAATATACAAGTTGAACAACACCAAAAACAAGAGGCTGAAAAACAACTTGCTTCAATGCAAACTCATTTGAAAAAAATACAAAATCAATGCCTTGAATTAACTCAGCTTATTGAAGTTACTCGAAAAAAAATTACTCTTCAACAAGAAGCCGGCAAAACATTACAGCAATCGACCCGGAAAGCGATCCTGGAACATGCTGAATATCAAAGGCAATACCAAAGCTTACAAACTATTCAAAAAACATTTAATGAAATTGTGTATGATCAAGCTCAACACAAAAAAGTAACTGAACGTTTACAAACCATAGAAAAGCTCTTAACTTCATTTGACACCTTACAAAAAGAAGCACTCATGCAAGATGAACGAAAAAGAACAATCGGTTCTTTATGCGTTCATTTGAAAAAAATAAACTCTCTATTGCAACAACTTATTACCGAACAAAAAACATTTGCCAATCTTGAATTACAAGAAAAAGCTCACCTGCAACAAGAAGTATTACTACGTGAAAAACAGATTGCAAACAATGCACAAAAAGATACCTTACTTCAACAAAAAGGTCGCCTTGAACAACAATATTCGATGCTTAAAAAACTGAAAGTTGAACAAAAAGAACAGGCTCAGATAGTAAAAACATTGACGCTAACTGCCGACGATTTTCAAGCTATTGCAACCGCAATGGGAAAAAATGGCATTCAGGCATTACTGATTGAAGATGCAATCCCTGAAATAGAACAAGAAGCTAATAGCTTGCTCGGTAAACTGACCGATAATCAAGCACAAATATTCATTGAATCATTACGTGATCTGAAAAGCGGTGGTACTCGTGAAACATTAGATATTAAAATTTCCGATGCTGCCGGCGTACGACCCTATGAGATGTTCTCCGGTGGTGAAGCTTTCCGTATCGATTTTGCATTACGTATTGCAATTTCTAAACTACTCGCTCGCCGAGCAGGAACTTCATTACAAACGCTTATTATCGATGAAGGATTCGGATCACAAGATGATGAAGGCCTCAATCATATCATGGATGCAATATATAAGATTCAAGATGATTTTAAAAAAGTAATAATTGTCTCACATTTGCCACGCCTCAAGGATCAATTCCCTGTACATTTTTGCATACAAAAAGGTCCACACGGGAGTCATGTGGATATTATTGAACAGGCGTAATTATATAAAGGATTAGAACATGAAAGACAATACAACTACCATTGCAGAGCTTAAGCAAAAAGCAGCACAGTTTATTAATGAACGCAATTGGCGACAATTTCATGGCGCCAAAAACTTGAGTATGGCAATTACTCTCGAAGCAGCTGAGTTAATGGAAATATTTACTTGGGCCCGCGATCAAAGAGAAGCCGCACAATTAGTACAAGAAAAAAAAGAGGCGGTCAAACATGAACTTGCTGATATTGTATTTGCTACGCTGGTTTTTTGTGATGAATTTAATATTGATTTAAGTGAAGCTATCATCGAAAAAATTGCACACAATGCAAAAAAATATCCTATTGAAAAAGCAAAAGGCATGAATAAAAAATATAATGAATTATAAACGCAGCTTGATTAAAAGCTGAATAGATGTTAGAAAATAGAGGTCTTTTTTTTAATTTAAATCTTAAAGGAATCAATAGTGAAAAAAATCTATTTTCTCTTATTACTTAGTCAAATCTGTCTTGGTGCTGCACAAAAAGAATCATCTGAATGCCCTATAAGCAAATACATTACTATTAGTTCGTTTGGCAATGCTTCAACACATTCTCGAACTGTTTTGGCCGAACAAAATGGGCCTTTACAAGCACGCGGGAGCAGTGATGGCTATCCCTTCCTTAAAAGTGTAAAAAGAAGAAATGCAGATGCAGAACTATTACCTCATACAGTTGAAATATTGCACGTCGCAATAAAAAACCCTGGCAGCCGTTATTCATTACATCCTGACTATTACCTACAAAAATTTATAGCAGCCTATGACTACTTAATAAAAGAACAGAAACCGGTAAAACCGGTAGCAATACAAGTAGCTGCTCATTTTACAATAAAAGATCCAATCAAACATCCGGCAAAAGATCCTCATCCAATATATTCAATCATAGGATTATGTTTAGGATTAACTAAAAAAAACAAAGAAGGTAAACATCTTGGATGGGTAGCAATAGAAAAATTCTATCATACACCGGTACTACATACCTTCTTGGCGCAAGATTTTGAAGATTGCCCAGAGACTCAACTTGAGAATTTCAAAGTAATGATTAATGATAATGAAAGAAAACATTACGGCTTTCAGGGAACCATCACTGCAACTATATGCCGAAAGATGTTTGAGCGTCTTGCCAAAATAAATAATGTTCCAATCGATTCCATTAGTGTAGCTGCTTATAATGATTCTGACACTGATGATTAAAACAATAATAAAAGCTTGGCTAAAATAAATGATATCATTATCAAAGCGCCTTATTGCCGGCAACAAAGTTATTCACATGTGTAAACTGCTCAGGATGAGATCTAAATGCAACTGATTGCACTGATTCAATAATTTTGCCATCCTGCATTAAATGTACCATGCAATCTAATTTATCTATCAACACCGTGTCATGCGTTGCAATAACGACAATAAAACCATTACTTGCCAATTCATCAATAATAGACGCAACATATGAAGTAAGTAATGGATCAAGTGCCGAAGTTGGCTCATCCATACAGATAATTTTTGGTTTCATTGCCAATGTACGTGCTAAAGCTAACCGTTGCTTTTGCCCACCTGAAAGTGCATTAACTGATGCATCTGCAAGATCAGTAAGATTAAACTTTTTGAGTAATTCATCTGCGATCTTACCTGCTTCTTGTTTGGATTTGTTAAGAACTTTTTCTAATGGAAAGGTAATGTTTTGTTTAACTGTTTTATGATTAAAAAGATTAAACTGCTGAAATACCATACCAACTAAATGCTCTTTTTTTTGTGTCTCATGATTTATCTCTTTTTGCTCAAATATCATTTGACCGGCATCGGGAATTTCTAAGTTGCTCAATATACGCAACACAGTTGATTTACCAACACCCGATTTGCCCAATAAAATAGTAATGGAACCTTTTGGCATTTCAAGACTTATATTATCCACAATCTTTTTATTACCAAAAGATTTACTTATATTTTTAATCTGTAACATGATGCATCCTTTTATTAATTAAATACATGGCAAAAACAACTGATGTGGTTAATATGAGATAGATACATGCGACAACCGTATAGGTAGTAATCACATCATACGTACGACTGCGCATAATAGCGGCCTCTTTTGTCAGTTCCATGACACCAATTATTGAGGCTAAACTTGAATCCTTAATAAGCGTAATCAACTCATTTCCTAAAGCAGGGAACACAATTGAAAATGCTTGAGGCAAAATAATAGAACGAATTGTTTGCAATCGAGAAAAACCAAGAACATGCGCAGCTTCAATCTGACCCATTGGAATTGCTTTAATACCACCATAAATCACTGAACTTAAATATGAACTACTATTAATACCAATTGCGATGACTGTTGTCCAAAATGCAGAAATCTGTATACCAATCTGCGGCAATAAAAAAAAGGCAAAAGTTATTTGTATGAGCATCGGTGTACCTTTTATGGCACCGGTAATCAGACTGATTATACGACGAACATATTTCGGTGCATATGCTTGTAACAAACCTATTGATGTACCTCCAATAACTCCCAAAATACAACTACAGAATGCTATTTGAACCGTCTTTAGAGTACCATTAACTATTGCCGGCCAATATTCATATACTATATTAATATCAAGCATTGATTCCCCATTTTTGTTTTAATTTCTGCATACTACCATCCTGCTTCATTGTATCCAAAACCTCTTCTATTTGATCAAGCAATTTAGGGCATTTTTTTGAAACTATTAAAGCCGTACGCTCTTCCGTCTCATCAATAGGCACCATTGTATATAGTGCTTTGTCATGTTTTTTAAAAAATGGCGCAAGTGTATTGCGTGCTGTTACAAACGCATCGGCACGGTTATTTTGTAATGCTAAAAATGCTTCTGCCGGAGTTTCTAATCGAATCAGTTCCGGCCCCTCAATACAGCTCATAAAAATATCTGCGGTATACCCTTGATTCACTACTACCTTTTTATGCTGCTTTAATGCTTCTAAAGAACCGACATCAGGCCGATCTGATAAACTTACTATATATAATGGGTCACCATAAATATATGGTTGTGTAAAATGTACAACTTGCTCACGGTTCTTTGTCGGTGTCATACCGGCAGCAATCACATGCAAACTGCCAACTTGAACTTGCGGAATTAATGCCTCAAAACTCATGTCCTTGAATTCAATCTTTTTATCAAGTCGTTTTGCTACTTCCTCGATAAGTTCAATATCAAAACCGGTCAATTCATTGTTTTCTTTAAATGAAAATGGAGGAAAATTAGATTCAGTACCGACAACCAATACTTTTTCATCTTCTAACAATGCTGATTGATTAAAACAACCACTACAAGTTATCAATAACAGAACAATACAACACAAGTTCAACATCAGTGATTTCTTCATTTAAGATCCTCATGCTTATACATAAAAAGCATGTAATGGAGTATTATTTTTACTCTATTTAAATATATATTTCTACAATACTTTCAAGTGTAAGTAAAAATCGACAAAATGAAAAATTTTAATGTAAAATTCATTAAAAATATTAATAACTCACCTTATACAACAATACAAATCTGATATTAGACTTCTTCTAAAACTGAAATTATTACAAAAAATTTGCAATGCAATTCAATCGAAATACCCTTCGACAAGCTTGCAACTACGCTAAAGCTTCGGTTACAGAAGAAGTCTAATATAAATAGGCAAAAAAAAAGCTCGTTTAAAAAAAAAGCGTTTGCTTATAAGCAAACGCTTTTTTATATTTCTATATCATTAATATATTACTTCAGTAAATTATTAATGACCGAGCTCATCATTCTCAACAGATTCAACTTCACGTACAACATCAGATAATTGCTCTTTAAGAGCTTCTTCGATGCCACCTTTAAGTGTGAAAATTGCCGCTGGACATCCAATACATGCACCATGAAATCGTACATACACAACGCCATCATCAAATTTCACAAACTCAACGTCTCCACCATCCATTTGAATATTGGGGCGAAGTTGCTCTATGACCTCTTTTATTTTATCTATTGATTCTTCATACGTCATAAAATTCTTTTACACCCACTCAAGACGAGCTATAGTAGCAGTGTCACTCATACGTTTTCCCATTGGAATAACGCGAGTATAACCACCTGGTCGTTCTGTATAGCGAGGTGCAACTTCGTTAAATAACTTCAATAATGCTTCCTGTTTATATGGTAACATTGATTGAGCTCTACGACGTGCATTAAAATCTTTGCTACCTTTACGCGCAATAGTTACCAACTTTTCAGCTAATCTTTGTGTTTCTTTAACATTAGCTTTAGTTGAAACAAGGTGACCATAAGTAATCAAATGAATAACTTGATTACGTAAAAACGCTTTTCTGTGAGCTGATTTTAAATTTAACTTTCTTTTACCACTTTGATGTTTCATGATCAAACCTTATCGCTGTTAAGCTTTATCTTCTTTTTCTCTTGTTTTGAGAACTTTTTTAAGATCAGATTCTTTGATGTTCATACCAAATGAAAGACCGAATGCTTTCATGCTATCTTTCACTTCATTTAATGACTTACGACCAAAATTTTTGATCTTCAAACTTTCTTCATCAGACAAATTAACTAAATCTAAAATGCGTTTAATACCGGCATTTTTTAAACAGTTATGTGCACGAACTGAAAGTTCTAGTTCATCAATTGCTTTTAACAAAAGATCTACCGGCAGACCTTTTAAGCCAAGCTCATCCAACTGAATTGGCTCTTGCTCTTGCTCATCGTCAAGCACAACCGAAATTTCATTAAATGGAATCTCAGAACTTGTCATGAAATGCTCTAATTGAGTACGCAATACTGATACACCGTAATGCAAAACATCAATTGGATTTTCTGATCCATCTGTCCATACTTTTAAAATCAATTTATCATAATCAATTTCATCACCCACACGGGTTTTTTCAATATCGAAAACAACTTTTTTAATAGGAGAAAACATTGCATCAATATAAATTCTATTATCTTCTTGCAAAGATTTATCCATTGGCCATTGCGCTCGTTGATAACCTCTTCCTGATTCAACAAAAAAAGTAATATCAAGTTCACTATCTGGGCCAACATGTGCAATAACATGATCAGGATTCACCAATTCAAGGTGGTCATCAGTTTCAATGTCAGACACATAAACAGTACCTTCACCCTTGAAATTCAAATGCATTTTACCTGGAATACCATCCTTGTTGCGAACAACAATTTCTTTAATATTCAAAATGATTTGCATGGTATCTTCAATAACACCCGCTACTGAAGAGAATTCATTATTCACCCCTTTTATAATCACCGAAGTAATTGCAGAACCTTCAACACCCCCAAGTAAAATACGTCGTATGGCATTACCCAATGTCATGCCAAAACCTGGCTCTAACGGCTCTGCCGTTAATTCGCCATACGTATTTGAGAGCTCTTTTTTATTCCATTTTAATTTAGGAATAATTAAAGGTTTATACTCCTTCTTATCCATGTAATCTCCTGAACCTTAACCAACACCAAATAGTACAATATAAATAGGAAAACGCAGGTTAATATTTAATAATTATTTAGAATATAACTCTACGATCAAATGCTCTTCAATCGGCACTTGAATATCTGAACGAACTGGAATGCGTAATACACGACCTTGTCGTTCTTTCTTCATCAACTCTAACCACTCGGGAACTTTAACACCAATATTAAGTCGTTTATCAACAACTTGCTCTAAGAACTGTTTTTTCTCTAGAACATTGGGAGCCAATGAAACTACATCATTAACTGACACCAAAAATGAAGGAGTATATACTTTTTTGTTGTTTACCAAAATGTGCCCATGAACAATTACTTGACGAGCTTGCGTACGACTTGTTGTTAATTTTAACTTATATAAAACATTATCTAATCGTCGTTCAAGTAAGCTCAATAAGTTTTCACCTGGCGCCCCCTTGCTACGTACAGCTATGCCAAAAAAGCGTTTAAACTGCTTTTCTCGCATACCATACATATTTCTCACTTTTTGTTTTTCCTCAAGTTGTCTGCCATACTCTGACACCTTGCGGGCTCTTTTTTTAACTTCCTTTTTTTTATCAGTGGTTGTTTTTGCACCGGGTCTTGTTCTCTTTTCCATGAATCTTTTAACCTACGTAAAACATTTTACAAAAAACTATTATACACGACGTTTTTTTGGTGGCCTGCAACCATTATGTGGCAATGGAGTTACATCACGTAACACAGAAATGTGCAAGCCTGCACCTTGAAAAGCTCTCACAACAGATTCACGTCCGGATCCAGGACCTTGTAAATTTATTTCGACGTTTTTAACGCCCATAGTTTGCATATCTTTTGCAAGCATATTGCCAATTTGACCTGCAGCAAAAGGCGTACCTTTACGCGCACCTTTAAAGCCTAATTTTCCTGAACTACCACGTAACAATACATCACCATCAGTAGTTGTAATCGCAACTAATGTATTATTAAATGTCGATTTAACATGTGCAACTACTGAGTCAACATGTTTTTTTGATTTCTTTGATTTTTTTTTATATGCCATTGTACCTTAGTATCCTATGAAATAAGCACTATTTTTTTGTAGCTTGACGTTTAAGAGCAACTTGTCCACCTTTACGTTTTGGTCCTTTGCGCGTGCGCGCATTTGTTTTAGTACGTTGACCACGTACAGGCAATCCACGTTTGTGACGTAAACCACGATATGAACCAATTTCTTGTAAACGTTTAATATCTAGGCGAATCTCTTTTCTTCGTTCACCTTCTGCGCGATGATTTAATGTTATCTCTTTTTGAAGTATAGCAACTTCACCATCAGACAAATCTTTAACGCGCTTATCAGGATCAATTCCCGTCACTTTTAAAATATCTCTAGCTGATTTAAGCCCTATGCCAAAAACATAAGTAAGGCCATACTCAACACGTTTACTTGCAGGTAAATTAACACCTTCTATTCTAGCCATAATTACCCTTGTCGTTGTTTATGCTTTGGACTACGTTTGCATATTACACGAATAACGCCATTACGTTTTATAATACGGCATTCTTCGCACATTTTTTTAACTGAAGTTCGTACTTTCATGATTAACTTTCCGTAAATTATATTTTATATCGCAATACAATTCTTCCACGCGTCAGATCATAAGGTGACAACTCTAAAGCAACCTTATCACCAGGTAAAATTTTGATGTAATGCATACGCATTTTACCCGAAACATGACCTAACACAATGTGTCCACCTTCTATCTCAACACGAAACATTGCATTTGGCAACGTTTCTTTCACAATACCATCAACGCGTATTACGTCTTCTTTTTTTTTCATATTTTTTTGTTTCATACAATTTTACCTATGCACAGAATTACGAGTTATAATTTTTGGTCCTCTATCGGTAATAACAACTGTATCTTCTACATGAGCAGCTAAACTACCGTCTTGAGTAGATACAGTCCAACCATCTTGAGTAATACAGACAGTATAATCACCTTGAGTGATCATTGGTTCAATTGCAAAAGCCATTCCAGATCGCAAAATAGGTCCTTTTCCCGATGCACCATAATTCAATACTTCCGGATCCTCATGCATCTGTTTTCCAATACCATGCCCTGCAAAATCCCTTACAACACCAAAACCTGCTTTTTCAACAACCTGTTGAATCGCAGCTGATATATCACTAAGTCGGTTTCCGGGTACAGCTTTTGCAATACCTGCATTTAACGACTGCTCTGCAACTTTTGCCAACTGTTTTGCCTCTTGCGATACTTCACCAATAAAAAATGGACGGGCCATATCGGCACAGTAGCCTTTATAAGAAGCACAAACATCTACCTTTACAAAGTCACCATCTTTTAATGCTCTTTGTGAAGGGACACCATGTACAACTTCATCATTTACTGAAATACAACTTACATGAGCATAACCCATATAACCTTTCATGCGTGAAAGCAAACCTCTTTTTTTTAATTCGCTTTCAATCCATGCATCAATATCAGCCGTTGTAATTCCAACATCGATGATTGATTTAAGGTTGTCAAACATACCAGATAATAAAGTTCCCGCTTCTTCCATTTTTTTAATGGAAGATTTATTTTTTATAACTATCATTCTTTTGCATCAGCAACTGTATTTTTAAACGTATCAAATATTTCATTAAGAGGGCGATCCACATCAACCTCAATCAGTTCATTTTTAGCTTGTAAACAATCAAGCATATCTTTTTCAAAATCACGGTACACCTTTAATCGATTCATAACAGTATCTCGACTGTCATCATCTCTACGACCTAAAGGCATTTCACAAATGTCACACCGCATCTCTTTTTTAGGAAGAAGCCCAGATTGAGAACAACCTGAATACACTGTTTGACATTGCTTATTCTGACAAATATATCTATTACAAATACGATTGATCGCTATCTCATCCGAAATGAGAAAACGAACAACATTTATTTTCAATGAACCATATTTATTTCGTATAAGTGAAAATAAACTTTTCGCTTGAATAATATTTCTAGGAAATCCATCCAAGATAAGTGACTTTTCCGTTTTAATCGTTTGACTAAGCCATTCATCAACCATATCAGTAATGAGCTCATCAGATATAAGTTTACCAGATTTTATCGTAAAATCTATCTGTTTGCCTATATGAGTGTCTTCAGCAATATGCTTGCGGCATAAGTTACCGGTAGAAAGCTGCGTCCATCCAAACTGCTCAATACACAATTTAGATAAAGAACCCTTGCCTGCACCTGGTGGACCAATAAAAATATATGCCTCTTGCTTATTTATCACCTTCCACCCCTGCTTTTAAATCGGCCTGAAGTCAAAAGTCCTTCATACCGATGCTCAATCAAGTAAGACTCAATTTGAGCAGCAGTTTCAAGTGCAACACCAACAACGATGAGCAATGCAGTACCACCTAAAAAGAAAGGCATATCAATAAAAATATTCAACAAGTTAGGCAATAAAGCTAAAATCGCTAAATAAACAGCACCAGCTAAACCTATACGAGTCAAAATAAAATTAAAGTAATCAGCAGTTCGTCTTCCCGGACGAATACCAGGAATAAAGCCACCTTGCTTCTTAATGTTTTGAGCCAGTTCTTCCGGATTAAACACCAAGGCAGTATAAAAGAAAGAAAAGAATATAATACACGCAAACTGTAAGACATTATAAACAACGCCACCACGCATAATATATTCTGTTATATCTTTAAAAAATTCAAAACGTGATGCTAGCATGGATGATAAAAACGTAGGAATGTTCAATACCGCACCCGCAAAAATAACCGGCATAACACCTGCCGTATTTATTTTAAACGGAATATAAGTACTTTGACCACCATATACACGATTGCCTACAATGCGTCGTGAATACTGTACAGGAATTTTTCGCTCACCTTTTTCAAGATAAACAATACAGGCAGTTACCGCTATAAATACAGCTAAAATAACTAATGCCATCATCCAATCCATAAGCCCTTGCTGTACTAACGTAATCACCCGAATTACATAATCAGGGAAATTTGCGATAATACCCGCAAAAATAATCATAGAGCTTCCATTTCCAATACCAAACAGAGTAATCTGCTCTCCGAGCCACATTACAAACATCGCACCAACAACTGTTGATAAAATAAAGATGAGTCTAAATGTCCAACCGGGATTTAAGACCAATCCTTGACGCTCTAAGATAAAAATAAAACCGAAACTTTGCATAAATGCAACACCAAGCGCTAAATAACGCGTGTACTGATTTATGATTTTTCGGCCATATTCACCTTCTTTAAGCAACTGCTCTAATGTCGGTATCGTCATGCCCAACATTTGCATCATAATTGATGCAGTAATATAAGGACTAATACCAAGTGCAAAAATTGTACAGGTACGTAAATTACCACCAGAAAAAAGATCTAAATAGCCAAATAAGCCCCCTAACCCTGTTTGTTGCGTCATAAGCTGACTTAAAGCTTCTAAATTAATGCCGACAACTGGTATATGACCACCGAATCGATAAATAATTAAAACACCTAGGGTAAATAAAACCTTTTTTCGTAGCTCTGGAATATTAAAAATATTGAGCAAGTTTTTTAAGAGTACCACGACGTTACTTCTCCTCAGTTAGGCGAGCCTCTCCACCAATATCACTTAATGCTTTTTGAGCCCCTTTACTAAAAGCATCTGCATGAATAATCATTTTTTTTATAGCATGATTACCCAATACTTTTATTTTAAAAGGACCTTTACTTTTTCTTGGCTTAATTACTTTTTTTTCAATTAATGCTTCTTTAGTAACTATTACGCCTTCATCAAATAGATCTGTTACACGTTCAATATCAACTGTATATTGTTCATATTGAAACTGAACATTACTAAACCCGCGTTTAGGCAATCTGCGATGTAAAGGCATTTGGCCACCTTCAAATGATGCTTTTACGCTACCCCCTGAACGCGCTTTTTGTCCTTTATGGCCTTTACCAGATGTCCCACCACGGCCCCCACCGCGACCAATACGTTTTCTTTTTTTTACTAATGGTTGTAAAGTATGCAACTGATCCATATTATGCTCCTATCTCAGTAGTGCTGCGCAATCTTGCCAAATGTTCTGCAGAACGCAATTTTGCAAGTGCATTCAATGTCGCTTTGACAACATTTTGACGATTAGATGAACCAATAGATTTTGCTAAAATATCTTTTATACCCAAGGCTTCCATAACAGAACGAACTGCACCACCGGCAATAACACCGGTACCTTTTGATGCTGATCTAATTACAACCTTGCTTGCTCCATGCTTTCCGATAACAGGATAAGGAATTGTTGCTCCACGCAATGGAACAGCTATCAGATTCTTTCTTGCTCTGTTAGTTGCTTTTGCTATTGCTTGTGAAACTTCCTTACTTTTACCTAAGCCAATACCCACGTTTCCTTTTTGATTACCGGATACTACCAATGCAGAAAATGAAAACCTTTTTCCACCTTTAGTTACTTTAGTAACACGACGTACATTGATAACAAAATCGGTAAATCCACTGTCTTTATGATCTCTTTCAGCCATTACGTTTTACCTTGTCCTACGAACTATATTTTCAATCCACCTTCACGCAAACCTTCAGCCAAAGCTTTCACTCTTCCGTGATATAAAAAAGAACCTCTGTCAAATTTAGCAGCTTCAACGCCTTTTTCTTTTGCGCGCTTTGCCAATTCTAATCCAACTGCTTGAGCTTGAGCTTTTTTATCACCCTTAGCTTTAAGTTCTAATGATGAACAACTAACAATTGTCTTATGCCCTAAATCATCAATGAGCTGAGCATAAATATTTGTTAAACTACGAAAAACAGACACACGCGGCAATGAGCTACCTTTTAAAGTAGATCGCACACGATACGCTCTTCGACTTTTCTTCTGATTATTTTTTCGTATTAGTGACACTTAATAATCCCTAATTAAAATTATGCTTTTGTTTTACCAGCTTTTTGAATAACTCTGTCAGTTGATAGCCTGATACCAGTTTGTTTATAAGGTTCAGTTTTTTTAAGTGCTTTAACCAAACTGCAAACTTGACCTAATTTTTGTTTGTCAAATGAACTAAAAGTCAATTTTTGACCGGTCTTATCAACCTGCAAACTTACTTCCTTAGGCAAACTAAAATCTATTTTATGACTATAACCCAAAGTAAAAGTAATTTTAGATCCAGATAACACAGCTTTATAACCAAGACCTTTAATAATAACTTCTTTAGTAAAACCTGTATCGGAACCAACAATAGCATTAGACAACAATGCTCTATGCATTCCCCAAATACGATTAAAGTCTCGAGTTTTTTTTTGATCTTCCCCTGGTTTCAACCAAAGTCGACCATCTGTAACTTCAATTTTCATATTTTCAGGAAGCTCATATACGCCAGAACTTTGTTTACCCTTGTAATGAACTGAGTTGCCTTTAATATCTACTGAAACATTATTCAAATTTATAGGCATTCTGCCGATTTTTGACATATGGACACCCTTACCAAACAGTACAAATGACTTCACCACCAACGCTTAGCTCTTTCGCTTTACGATTAGTCATGATGCCTTTATTTGTGGTTAATATCGAAACACCAAGCCCACCAATAACCGGCTTAACTTTTTTATGCCCGGCATATTTTCTTAAACTTGGTTTACTTATACGTGTAATTTCATGTATAACCGATTCACCATCAACATATTTAAGAAATATTTTAATATTTTTTCTTGTATCTTCTGCAGATTGCTCAGCAAAATCACGAATAAAACCTTCATTTTTCAAAATTTGAACAATTGAACTGTTCATTTTTGAATGAGGAACAATTACAAACGGCTTTGAAGCCATAATGCCATTGCGAATGATGGTCAATAAATTACCGATAACATCAATCGACATATAAATTCCTTTCTATATAGCTTGGCATTTACCAGCTAACTTTTTTAACGCCAGGAAGCAAACCATCCAACGCATTTTTTCTAAAACACATACGACACATTTTAAACATGCGCATATAACCGCGCGGTCTGCCACACAATTGGCAACGATTTCTTTTTCTGGCTGAAAACTTCGGTGTTTTATTAGCCTTTTCAATAAGAGCCTTCCTGGCCATATCGCTATACCTCTTTCTTTAACTTATTTAGCTTTTACTAAATGGCATGTTAAAAGATTTTAACAATTCAAAACCAAAATCATCATTTACTGTAGATGTCACAAAGGTAATATTTAAACCATGCGATTTATCAGTAAGGTCATGATGAACTTCAGGAAAGATTGCCCAGTCTTTAATGCCAAGATTGTAATTACCACGACGATCCATCTTTCGTGGTACACCTTGGAAATCGCGAACTTTTGGCAACGCCATATTTATTAATCTATCTAAAAACTCATACATATTTTGGCCACGCAAGGTAACTTTCACACCTATTGGCATCCCTTCACGCAACTTAAAACCGGCTATCGATTTTTTTGCTTTAGTGCGGACTGGCTTTTGACCTGTAATGAGATTTAAAACATCAGTAATCAGATTCAAAGATTTCGAATCTGAAACAGCATCTTTTGCCCCAATGTTTACAACTATTTTTTCCAACTTTGGAACTTCCATTACATTCTTTAACTTAAATTTTTCTTTTAATTGAGAAACTATTTTTTCTTTGTATAGTTCCTCTAATCGAGCCTTGGCCATAATTTTGGATCCTAAATACCATTAAGCTGATGAATTATTCCTTGACCGGCATGACATTAGAAATATCAATATACCGTTCTTCTTTCTTAATACCTGGTATGTCACCTTGTTTACGTGCCTTCACATGGCGCGTTACCACAGCAACATCTTTAACCATAACTTTACCTTTTTTTGGTAAAATTGCAATTACTGAACCCGTCTTACCTTTGTCTTTACCGGTTAAGACGTAAACAGAGTCGCCTTTTTTAATGCGTGAATTCATAAAAAATTCCTTATACCACTTCAGGCGCTAATGAAATAATCTTATTATATCCTTTAGCACGTAATTCACGTGCAATAGGACCGAATATACGGGTCGCAACAGGTTCTTTTTCTTTCACAATAACTGCAGCATTATCCCCAAAACGAATATAGCTACCATCATCACGACGACATTCTTTACGAGTACGAACGATAACTGCTGTTACCAATTCACTTTTCTTAACAGTGCCACCTGGAATCGCTTTTTTTACCGTACATTTAACTGTATCACCCAATGAAGCAAATCGTTTACGAGTACTTCCAATAATATGAATTACTTGTAAAGCTTTTGCTCCTGAGTTATCGGCAACTTCCAAGTATGATTCTTTTTGAACCATTTTATTTTACCTTTTACTTATGGAAATCCGACACATATTAAGCATCGCTTAAAATACGTGAAAGATACATATACTTAGTTTTTGAAACAGGCCGGCCTTCATAAAATTCAACCTTGTCACCTAGCTTAGCCTGTTTACCTTCATCATGAACTTTATACTTTTTCGATGAACGCATGATCTTATGAAAGCGTGGATCTTTATAAGTCCTGACTACTTGCACAACAACTGTTTTGTCCATTTTATCTGAAACAACTTCCCCTATATAGGGTTGTTTCTTTTTCACTTGTTCAGCCATTAGTTACCTTTTTGCTGTTTGTTACGTAAAAAGGTTAAAATTCGAGCTACATCTCTACGTAATTTTTTAAACAAAGAGTAGTCTTTAATGTGAGCAGTTGAAGCATTTAATCTTAAACTAAAAAGCTCGCGTCGAATTCCTTCGAGCTTATCTTGTAACTCAACTGCACCCATATGCTCTAACTCTTGCTTGAACTTATCAACTTTCATGGAAATCACTCTTTTTAACAAATCGCGTTTTCATTGGTATTTTATAAGAAGCTTGTTTTAAAACCAAACGTGCTTCTTGTTCACCTAAACCCGAGATTTCACAAAT
The DNA here is from genome assembly GCA_040878395.1 of Candidatus Dependentiae bacterium. Classification (NCBI taxonomy): domain Bacteria; species Candidatus Babelota bacterium. The sequence goes on from JBBDMI010000011.1 coordinate 44,355, forward strand.
TATTCGTTCGCGCTTTACCACAGAAACCCATCTGTCAACAGGCCCCTTACCCTTACCCATTCGAGTTTCAGCAGGTTTTTTCGTAACCGGCTTATCTGGAAACACTCGTAAGAATAACTTCCCAACTTTTTTTAATTTTCTTGACATAGATACACGCACAGCTTCAATTTGCTGTGCAGATAGCCATCCCGGCTCAACAGCTTGTAAACCATATTCGCCAAATGCAATCGAACGTGCGCCTTTTGAGCGTCCCTTCATGGTGCCTCGTTGCACTTTTCTAAACTTTGTTTTTTTCGGCATTAACATGTTTAAAATCTTTCATTCTAAATATCACATTTATGCGTGTTTATATTCGCCTCTACAGATCCAAACCTTAACACCAATAATACCATATGTTGTCATCGCTTCTTCAAAGCCATAATCAATATCGGCACGTAATGTGTGTAAAGGAACTGATCCAACACGCGTCCATTCAGTTCGAGCAATCTCAGCACCATTCAAACGACCGGCAACACAAATCTTAATTCCTTGTGCTCCCGCACGCATACTCGATGCTGCAGCTCTTTTCATAACTTTTTTATAACTAGCACGTCGTTCAATTTGATCGGCAATCGCACGTGCTACCAACCTTGCATCCAACTCAGGAGTTTTGATTTCTTGCACTGAAATTTCAACATTGCCTTTATTAAGCAAACTGTTCAATTTAGTGCGCAATGAATCAATTTCCTGCCCTTTTTTTCCGATAACAGAACCGGGGCGAGCTGAATGGATAATAACTTTAATGTTATCACCAGCTTTTTCAATTTCAATCTTTGCTACTTCAGCTTTGCTAAGAGCGTCCTTCACAAAACGGCGTATTTTAATATCCTCTAAGGCCTTATCGCCATAATCTTTTTTTTTGGCAAACCAACGAGAATCCCAATCAAGATAGACGCCTAATCTATATCCTAATGGATGAACCTTTTGTCCCACAGTTAATCCTTCTTAACTTTCAGATTTTCAATGGCAACACTCATGTGTGAAGAACGTCTGCGATATATTTTCGCCCGACCCATTGCACCAGGTCTAAAATAACGATATCTCGGACCTTCATCTACACGAATATCTGTAATTATCATATCTCTTGCCTCAACCCCTTCATGTTGCTTAGCATTAGCAGCGGCCGATTTAAGCATTTTGCTTATCGGTACAACACGTTTTATGGGGCATGTAGCAAGCCAATCAAGCGCATATTGAACATTTTTTCCGCGAATAACATCTACGTAAGAACGCAGCTTATAGGGTGAAAAACGAACATAGCGAGCTTTTGATACAAACTGCATTATATAACCTTAGAACCATAATCAACTAATTAATTATTATTTTACACAAATTGTACATTATCAGCAAGAGCAAATCATATTATTTTTGACCTGCTTTTTTTTGCCCACTATGTAATCTAAATGTTCTAGTAGGTACAAACTCGCCTAAATAATGTCCAACCATATTTTCAGTTATAAAAACTGATACATGTTTGCGGCCATTATGAACCGCAAAGGTTAAACCTACAAAATCAGGTATAACCAAACTTCTACGTGACCATGTTTTTATAACTTCACGTTTACCGCTTTCTTTTACTTTGTGAACCTTTTCCATCAAAGACGGCTCTACATAAGGGCCTTTTTTGGCAGATCTTGCCATATTTTTGCCTTTTTATAAAACGATTATTTCTTTCTACGTTTTAATATCAATGGGTTTTTACGTTTACGTGTACGTGTACCCTTACAACCTTTACCCCATGGAGTTCGTGGATGCGAACCTGACTTAGAACGGCCTTCACCACCACCATGTGGATGATCAACCGGGTTCATAGCCATACCACGCACTGACGGTCTAAATCCGCGATGGCGTGTTCTACCTGCTTTACCCCATGAAATATTTTTATAATGAGCATTACCCAATGTACCAATCGTTGCCCAACACTCTAACGGTACCATGCGCATCTCACCGGATGGCATTTTAAGCGTTGCATACTTATCGGTTTTAGCAACAAATTGTGCAGCTGTTCCTGCACTTCGAGCAACTTTCCCACCAGTACCCGGTGTCAACTCAATATTATGAACAAAAAAACCTATAGGGATTTTGCTCAAAGGCAATGCGTTACCTATACGAGCTTCAGCTTGTTCACTTGAAAGAACAACGCTTCCAACTTTAACACCTTCCGGAAGAAGGATATAACGTTTAGCACCATTTTTATATACAACTAATCCAATACGAACATTACGATTTGGATCGTATTCGATAGCAGTAACCTTGCCCTCAACGTCCCGCTCTTCACGCTTAAAATCAATCATACGATATAATTTAGCAGCACCACCACCTCGATGTCGAACAGTGATACGCCCGTATACGTTTCTTCCGCCTTTACGTTTTAATCCCTTTACAAGAGAACGTTCTGGACTTTTTTTAGTAATGTCTTCAGAACTTAAAAAAGACTGGAAACGGAGCGACGCATTTCTTGGCTTACGTAATCTTATTTTTGCCATTTTTTATCCTTTCGATTCAGCATTTTTTGGAGCTTCTTTTACTGGAAGTTCTGATCCTGCTTGATCGAATAAATCTAAGGAATAACCCTCGGCCAAAGTAACGATAGCACGCTTTTCATTAGGACGTGAGATTTTTCTTCTACGTACCATGCGTGTTTTTCCCTTACGGACTTGAATTTTAACGTCCTTGACCTTTACATTAAACAGCTTTTCAAGAGCTTCTGCTACAAGTTTTTTATTAGCGTGGGGATGCACTTTAAGAAACAACTTTTTTAAAAGTTTATTTAACTTATATGCTTTGTCGGAAATAACAGGCCCCTTAATAATATCATAGATTGTTAAATCCATCTTGAAACCATTTCTTTAAAAGATTCAACATCTTTATTTAAGACCATCCAGCGATCTGCATTAATTAAATCAAATGCATTAGCTTGATCGAAAAATAACACCTTAACTTGCGATAAATTAGCAAATGATGCATAGGTCAAAAAATCATCCATTGGAACAAATAAAATGACTTTTTTTGTAAAAAAATCTGCATGTTTCAATAAACGTGAAGCTTGCGCTGTACTTGGTTTATCACCTTCAATTTGCCAATCAAATATACACACTTTGTCCTGAGACAAAAATTGATGCGCCAAGTGTCTTAATACCTGACGTTTCATTTGCTTAGTTACCGTAAGTTTTCTTGAGCGCTTTTGCGGCCCAAAAGTAACTCCGCCACCTCGCCATATAGGAGAACGCGCTGTTCCTGCACGAGCTCGACCGGTTCCTTTTTGCTTCCAAGGTTTTTTATTTGACAAAGAAACGTCTGCACGCCCTTTAGTCGCTAATGTACCTTGTCTCCAGTTTTGTAGCAGTGAACGAATCCATTGTGCTACTGCTGCAGAAGAAGTTTCCAGACCTTCACGATCATAACCAACTTCATGTGCAGATAGAGCACGAAGAGTTCCCTGATTCTTTGTTTTTTCTTGCTTACTCATTGCTTATGTTCCTATGCCTTTTGAAGAAAAATCAAAGATCCTGCTTTTCCCGGAACAGAACCTTTAAGCAAAACAACATTATCATTCGGCTTAATCGTAATAATTTCTAAATTACGAATCACCTTGCTATCATCACCAAGATGTCCCGGCATTCTTTTTCCTTTAGGAACTCGCCCTTGAGAACGCATAAAACTTATGGAACCTGGACGTTTACCCATCTTGGAACCATGACTTGCTGGAGGACCCGCAAAGCCATGACGTTTAACCACACCGGCAAAACCTCTTCCTTTTGACGTACCATGTACATCAACCATATCACCTTGTTGAATTACATTTAGAAAAGATGCCGGTTTACCAACTTCTAATTCCAATGCGATATCTTTATTTAACTTTATTTCACGAATAAAGCTAAAATATTTTTTCGGCTGTTTAATCCAATCCAATGAGAACTCTTGTTCTTCATATTTTGGACGAACGCAACCTACTTGGACTGCATCGTAACCATCTTTTTCGACAGTTCGAATATTGGTAATAAACCAATGTGCAGTATTAATAACGGTAACCGGTACAACTTTGTTTTCAGCGAAAACTTGCGTCATACCTATTTTTTTACCCCATAGACCTGTCATAATGCATTACCTTTACGCTATTTAATCTCGACATCAACGCCAGATGAGATATTTAACTTCATAAGCGCATCCATAGTTTGGTCTGAAGGACTTAAAATATCCAACACACGTTTATGTGAAGTTAACTCAAATTGCTCACGTGATGTTTTATTTACATGAGGAGAACGCAATACAGTAAAACAACGCTGTCTATTAGGCAAAGGCACAGGCCCCATCAAATGGGAGCCTGTTCTTTTGACTGTCGAAACAATTTGTTTAACTGCTTTGTCAAGCAACTGATGATCGAATGATTTTAGGGTCAAACGTATTTTCTGTTTTTTCATAAGTTATTAGCCCAAAAATTATTCAACAATTTCAGTTACCACACCTGAACCAACAGTTCTTCCGCCTTCACGAATCGCAAAACGCAAATCTTTATCCATTGCGATTGGCGCGATTAGGTCAACGATTAGATCAACGTTATCACCTGGCATAACCATTTCACGCCCTTCAGGCAAGGTTACAATACCGGTAACGTCAGTTGTTCTAAAGTAGAATTGAGGACGGTATCCGCTAAAGAATGGACTATGACGACCACCTTCATCTTTTGACATGATATACACTTTAGCTTTAAATTTCTTGTGAGGAGTAATTGAGCCTGGTTTAGCTACAACCATACCACGTTCGATATCTTCTTTTTTGACACCACGTAGTAAAAGGCCTGCGTTATCACCAGCTTGACCTTCGTTCAATGTTTTTTTAAACATTTCAACACCGGTCACTACTGATTTTATTTTTTTACCTAAACCAATAATTTCAACTTCTTCACCAACTTTTACGATACCTTGCTCAATACGACCAGTTGCTACCGTTCCACGGCCTGAAATTGAAAATACACTTTCAATTGGCATCAAGAATGGTTTATCAACATCACGTTTTGGCTCTGGAATGTAAGCGTCTAATGCTTCCATTAATTTATCAATTGCAGGCCCACCAATTTCTGAAGTATCACCTTCAAGTGATTTCAAAGCAGAACCTTTGATAACAGGTATGTCATCACCAGGGAAGCCATATTTGCTCAATAATTCTCTAATTTCTTCTTCAACCATTTCGATCATGTCTGGATCATCCACCATGTCTACTTTGTTCAAAAACACTACTAGAGCTGGAACGTTAACGTTTTTAGCCAAAACGATATGTTCACGTGTTTGTGGCATAGCACCGTCAGCTGCAGAAACAACTAAGATTCCACCATCCATTTGTGCCGCACCAGTGATCATGTTTTTTACATAGTCAGCGTGACCAGGACAGTCAACGTGTGCATAGTGACGGCTTGGTGATTCATATTCTACATGTGAAGTAGCAATAGTAATACCACGTGCTTTTTCTTCCGGTGCGTTATCGATTTCATCAAAATTACGCATTGCAGCCAAGCCTTTATCGGCCTGATGCTTTGTGATCGCAGCGGTTAATGTAGTTTTACCATGGTCAACGTGACCAATAGTTCCAACATTAACGTGCGGTTTTTTACGTTCAAAAACGTCTTTAGCCATTGTTAATACTCCGTCTGGACAAATTATTAAACGTTTACTTTTTCTCTACAATTTCATCTTGGACATTTTTCGGCACTTCACGATAGCATTCAAATTCCATCGTATAAGTTGCTCGACCTTTGGTCATAGAACGCAACTCCGTTGCATAACCAAACATATTCCCGAGTGGTACTTCAGCTGTAATAACTTGTTTATCAGCTTGCGGATCCATTCCAAGAATTCTGCCACGACGAGAATTTAAATCACCCATTACATCACCCATATAATCTTCTGGAGTTTCAGCAACCACTTTCATAATTGGCTCCAAGAGAACTGGTGATGCTTGTTTCATACCAGTTTTAAATGCCATAGAGGCCGCCACCTTAAATGCAAGCTCTGATGAATCAACATCATGATACGAGCCGTCATATAACGTAGCTTTAAAGTCAACTGTTGGATACCCTCCTAAAACGCCTGTATTTAAAGCCTCTTCGAGACCTTTTTGCACAGGAGAAATAAATTCTCTAGGAATTGTTCCACCAACAACTTTATTTATAAATTCAAAACCTTCACCTCTTTCTGCGGGCTCAAATTTAATGTGTACGTGACCATACTGCCCACGTCCACCAGATTGTTTTACATACTTACCTTCAACATCTGCAAGTTTTTGTATAGTCTCTTTATAAGCAACTTGCAATTTACCTTGTACAACTTCAACTTTATGTTCAGTGCGCAAGCGGTCAATTACAACTTCAAGATGCAATTCTCCCATTCCCCTAATAACAGTTTGACCTGTTTCATCATCATAAGTGAATTGGAATGAAGGATCTTCTTGCATCATTTTTTTTAGAGATAAAGCCATTTTTTCATAATCAGCTTTATTCTTTGGTTCAACAGAAGCAGAAATAACAGGAGTAGGAATTGTTATTGATTCAAGTAATGCCCCGTCTTTTGATCCACACAATGTATCACCCGTAATAGCTTCTTTAATACCTACTACAGCAGCAATATCACCCGCGCGTATTGCATCAACTTCTTCGCGTTTATTTGAATGCATTTTAACGATACGACTTACACGCTCTTTTGAACCGGTACGAATATTAAAAACGTAAGAACCTGCTTTAAGCTCACCTGAATATACGCGAACAAAGTTCAACACACCCACAAAAGGATCGGTCATAATTTTGAAAACAAGACCATAGAACTCAGCGTTCGGATCAGCTTTAATATGTTCGACTTCTCCAGCTCTTACCAAAGTGCCTTCAACAGGAGGAACGTCTAATGGAGACGGCAAGTAATCTACAACAGCATCAAGTAAAAGCTGTACGCCTTTGTTCTTGAAAGCTGTACCACAAAATGCCAATGCTACTTTAAGCTCTAAAACGCCCTTACGCAATGCAGCTTTTATCTCATCAATGCTGATTTCTTCTTCATTAAGATATTTTTCAGCAACGGTGTCATCAAAATCTGCTGCCGCATCAAGGACTTCACTGTACATATCTCGAGCTTTATCCGCATACTCTGCGGGAATATCTTCCCAAGTTACCTCAGTACCCTTGTCACCACTAAAAGTCGCCATTTTTTGAGTAAGAATATCGATGATGCCGGTAAAGTTTTCAGCTTCACCTACAGGCAATTGCATTGCCAAAGCATTTCCGCCCAGCTTTTCATTCACATCTTTAACAACTTTGAAAAAATCACCACCGACACGATCCATTTTATTGGCGAATACAATACGAGGAACACTATAGCGGTTAGCTTGTCGCCAAACAGTTTCAGACTGAGGCTGAACACCATCTACAGCTGAAAACACTGCTACAACGCCATCAAGCACACGCAATGAACGCTCTACTTCAATAGTGAAATCAACGTGACCCGGTGTATCGATAATGTTAACTTGGTGATCTCTCCAGAAGCATGTTGTTGCCGCAGAGGTAATAGTGATACCACGTTTGCGCTCTTGCTCCATCCAATCCATGACAGCTTCGCCCTCATGAACCTCACCTATTTTGTGTGAAATACCAGTATAAAACAACATACGTTCGGTTACCGTTGTTTTACCCGCATCAATATGAGCCGCTATGCCAATGTTTCTATACTTATCTAAAGAAAGCCTACTCATTTATCTACCTACCATGCATAATGTGAAAAGGCACGATTAGCTTCGGCCATTCTGTGAACATCTGTTTTTTTCTTTACAGCCCCACCACGACCTTCATGAGCATCCATCAATTCATGTGCTATACGCAAACTCATGGTTTTATCTGAACGGCTAGCTGCTGATTGAATAAGCCAGTTTAATGCTAACGCACGTCCACGATCAGGAGAAACTTGCGTTGGAATTTGATACACACTTCCACCCACGCGTCTTGGACGAACTTGTACTGCAGGAATAAGCTGATGAAATGCTTTATTAAAGAATTCAAGCGCCTTCTCTTGATCGCCCTTGCTCTTTTTAATAAGTTCATCCATTGCTCCATACACAACTGAGCGAGCAACACTTTTTTTCCCACATTTCATAATCACATTAATAAATTTTTGAATTAGTTCAGATTGAAATCGAGGATCTACCCCAATATCCCGTTTAAAACCTTTTCCTTTACGCCTAGGCATATATCAATTCCTTATTCTTATTTTGGTCGTTTTGTACCATATAATGAACGCGACTGTTTTCTGTTTTCTACACCAGTTGCATCAAGTGCTCCACGAACAATATGGTATTTTACACCTGGCAAATCTTTTACTTTTCCGCCTCGAATTAACACAACAGAGTGCTCTTGCAAGTTATGTCCTTCACCCGGAATGTAAGCGGTTACTTCAATACCCGTTGATAGTTTAACACGAGCTACCTTTCTCAAAGCCGAGTTAGGCTTTTTTGGTGTAACCGTAAAAACACGCGTACACACACCACGAACCTGTGGCGCATTTTTCAACGCAGGGCTTTTTGACTTTGATTTCGTACGTTTTCTTCCAAAACGACAAAGCTGATTTATCGTTGGCATAGTGTAATGTCCTATTAATAAATAAAGATGTTATTAGCAATTTCGGTCTCATTATACAAGACCAACCTATATAGACTTATTAGTATTTTACCCTTTTTATGAATTTTTTCAAGAAATAATTACTATAAGAGTCCATTTGGACCCCATTAGCCTATTTTCTGATAAATAATTCACTTTTTGGGATATTTTTCACCTAATCGCGCAACGCATCATTTTGTTGGACGAGTTATTTAATTAGTGCTACCTTTTATAAGCATATTTTCTATTATTAACCTAAAAAAAATATTTTTCAAGGAGATCTCATATGAATCTATTTAAAATGCTACTTTTAGTGCCCTCACACCTCATGTTTGGCGCCATGGGAATATTAGGCATTGGCCTCCTCATTGGTATACATGAATTTGGACATTTTCTTTTTGCCAAACTATTTAATGTTCGCACACCATCATTTTCTATAGGATTTGGCCCTCAACTCATTTCTAAAAAAATAGGAACCACCGTATTTTCACTATCTGCAATTCCATTAGGTGGTTATGTTGAAGTATCCGGCATGGCTGAAGTTGGCCAAGGAGAACAGAAAGAGGCCGACAATACGGGTGAAGATTCATTTGCCATAAAACCATTTTGGCAAAAAATGCTTATTTTATTTGGTGGCATCATGTTTAACATTTTATTTGCTTACTTTGCCTTTTCACTCGTGTTCATGTTAGGAGCTCCAAAGAGCGACCTTTTATATCCTCTAGGTGTAGCCGAAGACAAGCCAGAAATTCATGTCATTCGCAAAAATTCTGCCGCTGATAAAGCCGGACTGAAAGTTGGCGACACAATTTTGGCGATAAACAACACGCAAACCAACGGACAAACTGATAAGCTCAAAGAGATATTACATTCCCATCCTGACCAAATAGTATCACTACTCATCAAACGTGACGACCTTGAACGCACTGTTGATGTGCCACTCGACGCAACTGACATCATTGAGCATGGACAAGCAAAAAAAATTGGCACGTTAGGGGTATATTTTGAAATCTCTAAAGTAAAACAGTTCGGTTTTTTTGAATCAATAGCTCAAGGATTCCGTGCAACTAACATCTATCTTTTCACAGTGATCTATGCATTTAAGAATATGTTTACTAAAAAAGATATTTCCGGTGTTGGTGGACCACTCATGGTTATCTCCGAAACTATTAAAGGTGCTCAAAAGGGATTTAAAATTTTCTTGCTCTTTTTAGCTGTTATCAGTATAAACTTGGCAATCTTGAATTTGATTCCATTACCAATTCTGGACGGTGGTCAAATTTTCTTTGTAATCATTGAAACAATCATTGGCAAACAGCTTCCAAAATTACGGGAATATATCCACATTGGCAGCTGGCTTTTTGTCATGGCCCTCGTCATTTATTTAACTGCACGAGACATAGGCCTCTTTAATCTTCTTGGCCTAGGCAAGTAAAAAGAAACATTAAAGCAAAAAAAAGAGGCGCATTTTAAAAATGCGCCTCTTTTTTTTGTTAACTTATGACAGCTTAAGCTACCTGTGCTGTATGCGGATGTTTTGTTCCTGCATACACTTTTAATTTTTTGTAAATCTCACGATTCAGATTATTTTTTGGCAACATACGTTTAACCGCTAATAAAATAATATCCTCAGGGTTTCGTGCACGAACTTCTTTTGCTGTACGTGTTCTGTATCCACCAATATATCCGGTGTAGCGATCGTATATTTTATCTTCCCATTTTTTTCCGGTCAATTTTACTTTTTCAGCATTAATAACCACAACATAGTCGCCTGCATCTGTGTGAGGTGCGAATTCTGGTCTGTTTTTACCACGCAATACATCTGCAATATGAGTCGCTAAACGCCCAAGTACTTTACCTTCTGCATCAACAACATGCCATTTAGGATCGCGATCTTCTTTTCTTTGATAGAAAGCTTTATTCATATCCATTGAGGAACCTTCAAAATTTCAGTAATAACACAATTAAAAACGAATTTTTTAAGAACGGAGCATCTTGTAATATATCGTAGTGCAAAATAACCAAATGGTCAAATTTCAGCATGAAATTAAAGTACATTATGAGATACTTTCCCTATACACCTAAAGCAGTTATACATGTTAAATATGTACTAATTATCTGATTTTGCTATACTTGAGACGTTTTTATGACTTTTTTATTCTATAATTTTTAACCTTTAGGATCTTACCTCTATGCAACCTAACGTTCTCTCCTTACTCCCTCCCATATTAGTCCTTATCAGCGCTATTACAACTCGCAAACTGCCTCAATCGATCATGATAGGCTTGGCAACCGGAGCCCTCATTGCAACCGAGTTTGCACCTATCAAAACAGCAATATTAATTTTCAAACACCTTTTTGACCAAGTATCTGATTCAGACAACCTCTATGTCTATACCTTTTTGCTCTGTATCGGTATGCTCATTGCAGTCATTAATCATACCGGTGCAACCAACGCACTTGCGGCCTCATTAAAGAAAAAAATCCATAATGCAAAACAGACAGAGCATGCTTCTTTTCTTATTTCACTCATATTAGCACTTGATGATTACTTAAACTGTTTAACAACCGGACATATCATGCAACCATTGATCGACAGCTTTGGCATAGCACGCACAAAACTTGCCTATCTCATACATACGTTTGCCGGCCCATTGGTTATATTAATTCCGATTTCAACTTGGGCAGCCTTTATCACTAGCCAAATTGAACAAGCTGGTATATCAAGTGATGCACAAGAGAATGTAAAAATTGCAATCGACCCATTCTATATTTATTTACGCAGTATACCTTGCATATATTATGCTATTTTTTCGGTCATTACCGCATTATTTATTGTTCACCAATCCATTTCATACGGACCGATGAAAACAGCCGAACAGCAAACGAAAACTATAAATAAAAACCAAAACAACACAATTGAAGACACTCAAACTAAAAATGCGCATATTTCCGATCTACTCATACCATTAGCCACCCTCTTGGGCACTGTATTTTTTGGCATGTTATATACCGGCAATTTTTACCTTTTTGGTGGCAATCAAACTTTTATCGGTTCATTTCAAAACAATCAAGACGCATTCCTTGTATTAGGCATTGCAAGCATCATAACTCTTTTAGTAAGCCTAGCTATATCTTTTAGTAAAAAACAACTCAACATACAAGAAGCTCCATTAATTTTATGGGAGGGTTTCATGCTTATGTGGCCGGCAGTATTACTGGTTGTCTTAGCTTCTGCATTCGGCTCTATGCTCCGCATTGATTTACAAACAGGCCAATATCTCGCCTCATCTCTCTTGCACACCATGCACATAACCTATATTCCTCTTATATTTTTTTTAGTCAGTGCAATTACAGGATTACTCATCGGCTCTGCTTGGGGAACGATTGCATTACTTTTACCTATAGGTATTTCTATGGCATATAGCCTTGTTGTCAACGCCAATACCGATATAGTGATAGTAAATTTCATTATTTTAACTATCGGTTCAATTTTATCCGGTGCAACCTTTGGCGATCACACCTCACCTATTGCTGCATCTGGTATTATGGCTGCAACAGGAGCCGGATGCAAACCACTTGACCATATCAAAACCCAATACCTATATAATCTTCCTCCATTTATAGGCGCTTGTTTAGCATTTTTGATTACCGGCTTTTTACTCAGCAGTTCATGGCCTATAATCCTAGGAATTTCGCTAAGCATAGGTGTTTCCACCACCCTGGGCATCACGTTACTTTTAAACATGATATACAATAAATAAACTATAGGGCTTTTGACCTTTTACCCTCTTTAGATTACCCTAAAAAGTAAGAAGTTGAATGTCCATTTTGCTAAAATAAGAGGTTATCTCATGAAAAAACAGCTATTGTTTTTATTATTTTTAATTCCAGGCTTTACTCAAACAGCTAACAATCTCTTCACCCCAGAACAGATGTCACAAATGAACAGCATGATCCAACAAAACTTAAAAAAACAATCGGCGATTCAAGAAATAAAAGATTACGCAACGCAAGGCGTTGGTTATTCAGTTTGTACAGTAGGTATGCTTTATGGTCTTAATCATCTAGGCAGCGCCTATAAACATGCAATCAAATCTTCAACTCCGATAACTGATAGACCTGAACAGGAAAAAAAGCGATACAACAGACTCATGTATTCACATGCAGCAATGGGTTTATTATGCTGCAGTGCTTCTGCATACGGACTCTACTATATATGGAATACACACTAAAAAATACACAAAAAAAAGATCTGAGTTGTGTTAAAGCAACTCAGATCTTTTTTTAACTTGTTACTCACTAAATTTCTCTTGAACCATCTGTTCAATCTCTTTGATTGATTTAGGCAAACCTTCACTCAAGCAGATTGCACCATCTTTGATGATCCAATAATCATCTTCAATGCGAATCCCAATATTTTCATCTTTAATATAAATACCCGGCTCAATAGTGATAACATCACCCTCTTTGAGCGGCTCTTTATAATCGCCAACATCATGTACATCCAATCCAAGAAAATGCCCAATACCATGAGGAAAGTATTGCTCATACCCTTTTTCTTTGATAAAAGCTTTAGCCAAATGATTCAATGACTCTGCCGGTTTATCAGCATTTGATAACCAGACACCCGGCTTTGCACGTTCAGCAATATATTCTTGCGTTTCGAGCACAATGGTATAGATCTCTTTTTGACGATCAGTGAATTTCCCTGAAACCGGATACGTTCTTGTTATGTCAGCACAATACTGTTTATAGCGAGCACCAATATCCACTACCACCAAATCACCATTTTTCATGATGCCGTTATTTTCGGTATAGTGTAAAATTGCTGCATTTTTACCACTGCCTACAATACTCGGAAATGAAGGCTCTGCTTGCGAACCGATAATAATATATTCCAAGCTTGCTTGTACTTCAGCTTCAGTCATGTCATTACTTATTGCTTTTGCAGCGGCATCCTGTGCCAAACAAGTAATATCAACCGCTTTATACATCAATTCCATTTCATGCATATCTTTTGAACGACGTAACCGTGCAACTATTGGCGAAACATCTATAACCTCAGGTTTAAATCCAAATGATTGCAAACGTTGTAAAACAAGTCTCTGTTCAACATACCCATGCTGTGTTTCAGGGGCAAAAGTAAACATAGTATTACTATTTTTCAATTGAGCATCTACATCTTTTAATAATTGCTCATATTCCGATTGAGGAAAAAATGGATGCATTTGATAACCGTTACAACTACTACCTAATAGCTTAACTTCATCGACACCGATTTTTTTTGCATATTCAGCTGTCATCTCAAGCGGTGCTACCACCCACTTTGAACGCTCTTCCATACAATTTGGAATATATAAAGTAGTTTTTCCTTGCAGATCCATAACTAATACAAGCGACGGTTCATTCAAACCGGTAAGATAATAAAACGAACTTTCTTGTGTAAAGCGACGTTCTTCACCTTCAAATCCTGCAAATAAAACAACTACACCATCTTTTGCAGGATGAGCTTCTTTGATATCAGCAATAAAATCTTTTCTGCGTAATGCGTACATTTGATATGACATAGTATCCTCAATTAAAATGGTCGACGTTCTGAAAGCGCTTTATAAACGGTAAGTCTATCCATAAATTCTAATGATGAACCCACAGGAATACCTCGTGCTAAACATGAAATAGTTACCGATGTGGCTTTTAACTTATGTGCAAGAAAAGATGCCGTTGCTTCCCCTTCAGGTGTCTGATTGGTTGCTAGAATAATCTCTTTAACACCATATTTTTGCACGCGATCAACAAGTGCTTGAATATTCAACTGTTCCGGACCAACACCTTCCAGCGGACAAATAACACCCCCTAGAATATGATACACACCATTGTATCCACCCGTTTTTTCAATCGCAAGAAGTTCTTGCCAAGTTTCAACCACACACACCAATGAACGATCTTTTTTTTCTGATGTACAGAAGACACAGTCAACATCCTTCTCTTTCCATACAAAGCAAATTTGGCACTGCTTAACGTTTTCTTTTGCTTTTAATAACACTGCACACAAATGCTCAAGCTTCTGTGGCTCAAGTTGCAAAAAATAGGTGGCCAATCGATAAATATTTTTTGTAGCAAGATAAGGAACCTGCTGCAACGTTTTTATCAATTGTGCTAATGTTGGAACCGAATTTAACATTTATGCAACCTTCATTTTTTTCTGTAAAGTAGATTGCAAAATTCCCAACAATGTGCTGACGGAAATATAAATTAATAATCCTGATGCGAAATTCATTGAAAATACACCAATAACCAATGATGCGACCATCATCATAGATCGTTGCTTTGGATCCATAGTCAATGCATTAACAAACATAGAGATACCAATTAATGCCGGCAAAATATAATAAGGATCAGGCACCGATAAATCTGTAATCCAACCAATAAATGGCGCTTGGTACAGTTCAATTGAATTTGATAGAACACGATTCAACGCTATAAACATAGGAAACTGGATTAATAACGGTAAACAACCTGTCAACTGTGGCATACCATATTTTTTAATCAATTCAGCTTGTTCAATACGTAAACGCTCAGGATCATTTTTATATTTTTGTTGTAGATATTGCATTTTCTTTTGCACATCACCACTTTTTCTCATATTGCGCTCACCACGCAATGTAAATGGCAACATAAATAAACGCATCAACACGGTCAAAATAATAATAGCTAAACCATAATTTTTCACATATTCATTTATCATGTTTAACAATTTTAAAAGCAATTTAGAAAGTGGCGCTAAAAGCCCTGAATAGTCTAATGTTTGCTCCAGACGTTCATCGACCGGCCCCATTGCTTGTGTATCTTTTGGTCCAAAATAAAACGAAACAGTCCAGCTTGTTTTTGCAGTTACTTCAGGCCCTTCAAGAATCGAAATGATTTTTTTATCCGGCGTTGTAGTAAAATAAGCACGTTCAACAAAATTACTGTCATCTTCTATTAATGCATGCACAAAATATCGATTCTCTGCACCAAAAATAGCCGGAGACCACCAACCTTCTTTCAAGTTCAATTTATCATATTGAATCTTATCAAGCGCACCTTTTACATTAGTAACAACTGCCGCTATCTGATCACGTGCTACATCAGGCATTACCGGTGAAGGATAAAAAATACGTGCACTGATTGCACGATCTGCGTTAGTCGGTTCAATTTCAATAGTCACATCGATTTTGTGTAATTTTTTTAAAATATTAAAACGTTTACGCAATATACCATCACCAAAACTGCCTTCATAAGTCAATTGAACTGCTTCCGGGCCATCTTGCTTGTCAGTTAACGTAAAATAGTATGGTGTCTTTTCATCCAATGCAACAAGCAGCGCTTTTTGTTCACGCTCAATTACCGGAAAAATTGTAATAATATCATCGGCAGCGCCATGCTGTTTACGTTTAAACTCTAAACGCTCTAACGCCGCACCCTCTGATGAAAAAGTTAAATCTGCCCACTCAGTTTCAACTTCAGTAATGACTTCACGAGCTACTCGTTTTGTGTCAACAAAATCAATTTCGCGCATTAATGGTTTTACTACACGAGCCTTATCGGGAGCATTAAATGTTTGACCTGACCTAGCTTGATCAATTTCAGTATCACGAAATCGACTCATTATAAAGTAATCAATTCCCCAGGTAGTAAGCAACGCAAAACCAACAAGAACAATCATCTCTTTTATATTCATACATATCCTTTATAAAATAACAAAAATAACCTTAACAGATTACCAAACAAATAGTAGATTGACTAGCAAGCAGTCATAGATTAAGCCACGATTTTAGTCTAATCTAGAAATATATTTTACTTATGCTTCAAGTTACGGTATAACAAATGAAGCTCAATATATTTAAAAAAAAGGTTTTTATCACATGAGAATGCAAAAAAGACAATTTCGCATTGGAACATTAGCAGAAGAATTAGGTTTAGAAAAATTTGTTATCCGTTTTTGGGAAAAAGAATTTAATATAAAAAGTAGCCGTTCAGTTGGTGGCCAACGCTATTATACTACAAATGATGTCACAACATTCAAAAAAATTAAAGAGCTTTTATATACAAAAAAATTCACCATTGCCGGTGCAAAAAAAGCATTAGAAGGCGGACCAACCAAAGTTTTCGCATCAAAAAAAACCACTATGGATCCATGTGACAGCATGCATATAAACAAAAAACAACTGCTATCATTTCGTAAAAAACTATTAAAACTTAAAGAATATCTCTAACTTTTTATCTGTTTAGATTTTTAATGTACACAAAAAAAGCTCATATTCATTTTATTGGCATCGGCGGCATTGGCATGAGTGGCATCGCCCATATTTTACGCCATCAAGGATATACAATTTCCGGATGTGATACAGATACACACAGAAAAAATATTGAATCACTCAAAAATATTGGTTGCTCTATTTATAAAGGAAACAATACGCAAAAATGCAACGATGATTCAATTGATATTTTGGTATATTCCTCTGCAATTTCAGTTCAGAATCCTGAAATTATCGCAGCACAAAAAAGGGACATTCCCACAATAAGTCGCGCACTGATGCTCGCAGAGTTGATGCGTACAAAATATAGCATAGCAATAGCAGGTTCACACGGCAAAACAACCACAACCTCTCTGGTGTCGCATATTCTTATTGAATCTCAATTTGATCCCACCGTTATTATTGGCGGTCATTTAATCAATATGAGCAGTAATGCGCGCATAGGTAATGGCGATTTTTTAGTCGCAGAAGCTGATGAAAGCGATCGATCTTTTTTACATTTACAAGCAACATTGGCATTAGTTACCAATATTGACCTAGAGCATCTTGAAACATATGCTCATTTGCAAGACGTAAAAGAAACTTATATACGCTTTTTAAATAATCTACCATTTTATGGCAAAGCATTTGTCTGCATTGACGATCCAAACATACAATCAATTTTGCCACTTCCCCATATTAAACTGATTAAATATGGCTTAAGTGAGCAAGCATCAGTATCAGCTAAAAATATTACATTGCATGATAATCACTCAACATTTACTGTTACACAAGATAATGAACCTCTTGGTCCGATTACCTTACATATGCCAGGAGAACATAATATCCTGAACTGTTTAGGTGCAATAGCCATCTGTAATGATATTGGCGTTCCATTTAATGCAATTCAAAAAGCAATGCTCAATTTTAAAGGCATTGAGCGTAGATTTTGGTTTCGCGGTACTTATCAAGGAGCAGAGATCTTTGATGACTATGCTCATCACCCAAAAGAAGTATATCACACGCTTAAAGTTGCACGAAAACGCACCAAAAATAAACTAACCGTTATTTTTCAACCACATCGCTACTCACGCACCCATCATTTATGGAATGACTTCTTAAACGTATTTTCAGACAACAGCATAGACCGTCTTATTATTACTGACATTTATGCCGCTAGTGAAACACCGATCAATGGAGTCAGCAGTAAGGAATTTGTGCAAGCCTTACAACGCATGAATCCAAGACTTACTATATCTTATGTTCCATATGATGATCAATTTAATCAATTACAACATGCACTTAACGGTCAATTAGAACAAGATGATTTACTGCTTCTTCTCGGTGCAGGAAAATTGACCTACTTTCCTACAGTCATTTCATCTTGATATCACTTCAAATCCTTTAATGCTCTTTCAGTCATACCTGTATCATGACTTTTAATTAATTTTTTATTCATCTTCTTCTACTTCTTGTTCTTTCATTTCCTCCTGTAACTTCTCTCTTTTCTCCTCTCTCATTTCTTCCTTTAACTTTGTTCTTTCTTCATCTAACCTTTTCACGTATTCTTTTTTTACATTCTTCCATCTCGTTTTTCATTCCGGAAAGCAGTTGTCCTAATTTGAAAACCACGCCCATCCCCTCTAAAAAAAGTTCCTGACCCTCCCTGTCCAAAACTTCGAACTTGATCATGCCTCACTGTTCTTCTTGTGTCCCCCACCCACTAGAAAATTCAGAACTGCTACCACTCGAATATACATCAGGATCAGCTGACCATACATTATATACATCCATCAACAAAACTAAGCACAATAATTTCTTATGCATAAAACTTCCTTAATTCCTATTTTATCTATAAATTATAAACATTTTTTTATTATTTCTATTTAAAAAAAACATATAAAAAACCCTATATCCACAATTATTACAACTTAAACCGTTTAACCATTGCAATTAAATAATTTATATTTGTATATTTAAAAGTAGTTATATGTTAAAGATAAAAAATAAGAAAAAAGGAAGTAGTAATGAAGCGATTATTACTGATAGTATGCATATCATGTATAGCTATCCCCCTAGAAGCACGCAGTAGCACAATGAGAGGTCTATTTGGTGGTGCAGGTACCGGTGCATTAATCGGCGGTTTAGCCGGTGGTGGACGTGGCGCAGGCTATGGTGCATTAGCCGGCGGTGTTTTAGGAACAGCAATTGGGGCATCAAAAGATGCAAAAAGACGTCGTCGATATGAAAATGAATACTACCCAGAAGAATATTATGATGAAAGCCCAAATGGATACGAAAACGGTGCCTATGCAAATGGCACCTACTATGCACAACCACCGCATAAAAAAAGCGGCTATGCACGAAACGTTAATAGAAGAAACAACGGACGCAGATCGATCAATTCACATTCAGGTAGAAGATATTAAATTAAAATCAATATTTAAAACAAAGGAATACATATGAATACAAAATTAATAAGACTTTGCTTAACATTATGCTTAAGCTTTACATGCATAAGCTTGTCAGCAAATGCATATGACACAGGTGAACAAATTGGTGAAGGAATCGTTGAAGCACCGCTACAAGCTGCTAGTGGACTATTAGGCGTTGTTTCAGGTGCAGCAGAAGGAGCCGGCAGACGAACAGAAAGAGTACTGAATGAAACAAGATATCCACGTTATAATCAAGCAGCACCAATTGAAAAGACAACAATACAATACAAGCAAACAGTTAGACCAATCACAGTTAAACCGATCAATAATAACTAATCAATGAAAATACAAAAGGGAGCTTTTCAGCTCCCTTAATTTCTTTATGCAACCGATGCTACCGTTTTTTGCATTACGACAATATCAGATTTTTTTCGTGAATTGCTTGGTCTAATTGAAATAGCACATTGCTTGTGTGGTTTTTCAAATAACATAAGCCCTTCAATACTTTCTGTATTCCACCAACAATGCCATCCAAGAAGTTCCATCTGTTGTTTATAAAAAGCGATCAATTCATCTTGATGTTGCGATGTTGAATACCCGACTGTATATACATCAGCTTTTGCCTGACAATAGTTTTTTTTCTCTGTAGCATCAACCGGAATTGGAATATCAACTGTCCATACATAATCAAAATTTATTTCATCAAACTCAACCGCATCGACATCAATTTCTTTTTGATGCTGAACTGTTGTTGCTTGATACAATTGACTTCTTTTTGCTTCTTGCCCATGATACATAACCTCTGCATGAGATTGTTCGTCTTGTTCAACCTGCTTTGAACAGCCTGAAAGACAACTGAGCAGAAGCACCAATGATAAAAATGGCACAACCATAAACTACTCGCTCTTATTTAAGAATTACTCAGATTCCTTTTTTTCAACAACTTCTTCAGTTACTTTTGGCATAGACATAGCAGCTTTACGAGCTTCTAACAATTGTTTTCGAGATGCTGCTTTTTGCTCACGTTGCTCACGTGTCATAACTTTTTCTTCAACTCGTGCAGCTTTACCAATACGATCACGCATGTAGTACAGTTTTGCACGACAACATTTACCATATCTTATAAACTTAATTGAATCAATAAGTGGAGAATAAAATGGAAATATACGCTCAACAGCAACAGAGTTTGCACCGATTTTTCTTACGGTAAATGATGAAGATGCACCGTTTTTATTTATAGCAATAACATCACCTTCAAATATCTGTAAACGTTCCTTTGTGCCCTCTTTAATACGTAGAGAAACTGCAATTGCGTCTCCAACTTCAAAAGCTGGAAAATCGCGATCATATATACCCAATGAATTAATTGTTTCTTTGGTAAGTTGATTCGCTTTCATGAAAATCCCTTAAAAATGGTAAAAATCCTAATATAAAGCTTTATCTTTTTACTATACTCTAAAAATGGCCTTTTTTCCAGCTGAATTTATACATTTTTATTATGTATACCCAACCAGCGATCTAATACTATAGCTGCAGCAGAACGGACCGAAAGGTGATTATATGAAGAAAAACCTTCAACAGGAGTCAATAAATAATCACAACGCCCTACAAACTCATCTGTGAGTCCTTTACCAGTACCAAATATCAGCAAAACAGGCCGATCATGTTGCCACACTTTTTCTTGATCGAAGAATGTAATCGCTTTTCCCTGGTTCACAAGACGTGCAGAAGTCGCTACTAATAGCGGTTTTTTGCCCTCTTTTTGCTCGATCTGATCAATCACTTTTTCAACCGAATCTGACAAATCAACATGTGCAATCGCTTTTTTTCGTTGTGCGTTATAATTACTGCCCACATCTGAGCCCCAAAAGCCCAAAAAGCGTTTCACAATTCTTTGTTGATCAGCAAGTGGCGTTAGCAACCAATATTTCTTAATGCCATATGTTTTACATGAGCGAGCAATATCATGAATATCTAAAGACGTCACCGAAGTGGTTCCCGGTTGCTTGTCCTCACCAATAAGAACATTTGAATGGCACAACATTACATAATGTGACGGTAAATGTCGTTCAACTTCTTTTTTATCTTCAATCGTTTGTACCTGGTTTTGTACCCAAGTAAAATGTTTTTTTATCGATAGTTTAACCGCTTGCTCTTTACGCCAATCCTCAATTGCTTGATGATTTCCTGAACGCACGACATCGGGCACACACATACCATTCCATTCGACAGGCTCAGTAAATGCCGGATAATCAACAAATGCACCGGTAAACGAGTCTTGTTCTACAGAAAATTCTTTTGACACAACTCCCGGTATATAACGCAATAAACCTTCCAATAAAACCATAGCCGGGATATCACCACCCATCAATACATAATTTCCAATGGAAATAGTCTCATCAGCATACATTTGTTCAACACGAGCATCCATTCCTTCATAACGAGCAGGCAACAACATAATATGTTTTTTTTCTTGAAAAATGCCGGCCAATTTTTTGAGCATTGGTTGATCAAGCATTTTACCTTGCGGTGAAAAAAATATGTTGTATGATGGACCAAATCGTGCGTGCGCTGAATCAATTGCTTTTTCTACCACATCAGGCTTAATGAGCATCCCCGGTCCCGGACCAAAGGTTGGTGCATCAATACGCTTTTTTGGTTCAACAAATGAAAAAAAAGACTCTAGATGAACATCTATAATCTTTTTTTCTTGTGCACGCTTAATCAAACTGGTTGACAAAAACGACTGATATAATTCAGGGAATACTGAAGCTATTGAAATATTCATCAGTTTCAGCTATCAATTACTACATCAAGAAACGGCTCGTTTTCCGCTTTGAATAATGCAACTAATGAACGAATTGATTTAATTGATTGGCCATCTTTGCCAATTACTTTTCCAATATCTTCATGGTCTACAATAATTTTTAATGCTCTTCCCTGCTCAGCATCTACTTCTTGAATTTGAACTTTTTCAGGATGAGCAACCAATTGTTTAACCAGATAAGTAACAGTGTCTTTTAACATGATATTTTATACTTTTTGCTTACTCTTTGATTTCCGGTGTTTCTTCTTTGACAGCTGCTTCTTTTTTTACTGCTTTTTTAGGAGCAGCTTTTTTTACTACTTTTACGGTCGGCTTTGCAGCATCAGCTTTAAACTGGTTATAAATCTTTTTCACTGAATCAGTTGGAACAGCACCCTGAGCAATACGACGCTCATAACCTTCTTGATCAAAACGAACTAGAGTACTTTTAAGGGCATCATATGTACCTAAATCATCTAAAAAAGCACCATCACGTTTTTTACGTCCATCAACAGAAACTACACGATAAAAAGGGGCATGTTTTTTCCCAACACGGGATAAACGAATTTTAACTGGCATATACATCCTTGTATAAAAATAACATATTTTGCTTAGATTATTTAAAAAAATCGCTGTCCGCGACCTAACTTGCTTAACAGTTTAACATATTGTTGACTTTGTTCAAAGCGCGAAAGTAAAAGATTTATATCTGAAACGGCAACTCCTGCACCCTTGGCTATTCGGTCTTTTCTTGAACTATTGAGTATTTTAGGTGCTATACGCTCTTTTTTGGTCATAGATTTCATAATAGCTTTGAATAATTTCAGCTCTTTTTCACCCTGTTCCAGCTGTTGAGCAGAAATTTGCATATTCCCCATACCAGGCATATATTTCATTAAAGAACCCATCGAACCTAACTTACTCATCATTTCCATCTGTTTTGCAAAATCATCTAGGGTAAACTGACCTTTCATCATAGCATTATACAATGAATCTTGATCTTCTTTTGCAATCTTTTTTTCCGCCTTTTCAGCCAAAGTAACCACATCGCCCATATCCAAAATACGTCCTGCCATACGATCGGGTCTAAACAGTTCAATATCTTCTAATTTTTCACCAACACCTACAAAATGTATCGGCTTTTTCAGAGCATAACGAAATGAAAACGCAGCACCACCACGCGTATCGCTATCCATCTTTGACAACATTGCATAATCAAACCCAACAGCTTGATCGAAAGCCTGTGCGACATTAAGAGACTCTTGTCCTGTCATTGCATCAAGCACTAAAAAATTATAGGTTGGTTCAACACACTGTTTAACTTCACGCAATTCATGCAACATATCATTATCAACATGCAAACGGCCTGCAGTATCCAAAAACAGATAATCAAAACGTTCTGATGTATAATGCCTTAGAATGTCTTGTGCCGCTTTTACCGGATCAGTTTCAGGTGAACGATAAAAAGAAGTATGGGCTTTTTGTGCTAATTGTTCAAGTTGATCAATTGCTGCAGGACGATAAAAATCAACTGAAGCTAAAAGAATTTTTTTATGTTTTTTATCTTGTTTAATCAAATGTGCCATTTTTGCAATTGAAGTGGTTTTGCCTGAGCCTTGCAGGCCCATAACCAAAATAATCGCCGATGCATTAAATGCAAAATCTTTGGCATCAGCATCACCCAAAAAATGCTTTAAACGATCATGAATTATCTTTATAAACTGATCACCCGGTTTGAGTGATTTGGTTACCTTTTGCCCAATCACCTCTTTTTGCACATCATTGACAAACGACTGGACTAAATTATGTGGGACATCAGCCTCAAGTAAAGCATCTGTGATAACTGAAAGAGTATCTTTAATATTATTTTCTGAAAGTTTACTGTTTTTATCAAATTTCTCGAATATGGAAGCAAACCGCTTAGATAGAAAATCAAACATGAACTGCCTTTATTTTTTGCACTATACACTAATAATTGATAAAATTAGATTATATCATAAAAAGAAGCCAATTAAAACGTCAAATAAGGCGCATAGGTAAAAAAACAATTATGGCTAAAAAACCTTTCTATCTCACTAAAGAATTCCCAAAAACAATGATTATAGGTGTCCACGCTCCTTATAATCGTACCCCTAACATTAATGCATATTTTGATGAATTTAAAAATTTAGTAAAATCAAGCCGTGCACATTATGACACTGAACAGTATGTCAAAATACGCACAATCGACTCAGCATACTTCATTACTCGTGGTAAACTCGAAGATTTAAGAAAGCATGCTGAAGAGCACAACATTGAAGAAGTTATCATTTCTGATGCTGTCACAGCCCAACAGCAACGCAATTTAGAAGGAGTCTTTGACTGTAAAGTCATCGATCGCACCGGCTTAATTTTGGAAATTTTTGAAAAAGCTGCACATTCTGCTGAGGGGAAAAAGCAGGTTGAAATTGCAAAGCTACAATTTCAAAAATCACGACTGACCGGCAAAGGCGTCTCCATGAGTCAGCAATCAAAGCAATCAAGTTCAGCCAGTGGATCACGCGGTCCGGGTGAAACCGCAAAAGAAAATGAACTTCGTTATATAAGAAATAGCATCTATACATTAAGAAAAGAGTTGGCACGCATTCAACGCACACGCATTGAACAACGTAAACGAAGATTAAGTTCAGGCCAACTGCAAATCGCTTTAATTGGTTACACCAATGCAGGAAAATCAACCATCCTGAATGCATTAGCAAAATCTGATGTTTTGGCAGAAGACAAACTATTTGCAACCTTAGACACCACGACACGTGAATTATGGATTGAATCACAAAGAATCGGTCTTATTTCAGACACCGTTGGTTTTATTCAGCGACTTCCTCATTTACTGATTGAAGCATTCAAATCTACACTAGCTGAACTGCAATATGCTGATCTGCTCTTACACGTTGTAGATCTTTCTGATGAAAACTGGCAAGAGGATATCAAAATTGTTCATGAAATCTTAGATGAACTCAATGTTCATAAAGAAATGCTCTATGTATTTAACAAAAAAGATAAAGTCGAAGATCTTGATGAACGGTTACCCTTATTAAAAAATTACTATCCACACGTAATCATTTCAAGTCTATCAAAAGATTCCATGAAACCGCTTACTGACTTTTTATCCAACTGGAAAAAACAACAATAATTGCAAAATTATAACAAAAACATATATGTTTCATATTGCATAACTCATAAGGAGTAACTATATGAAATATATATGTTTATCTTTTCTTGTTTTCACCGGTTCCATATATTCCATGGACAAAAAAGAAACAAAAGAACCTCTTTTGCCCCAAACAAAAACTAATCCGGAAAAAAGCAAATCATCCCTTTCTTTACAAGCAAACGGCAGTTTAACAGCCCGTCTTGGGCAAGCATCGGTAATGAGTAGCCAACATCTTTTGCAAGAAAGCATCGATGAAATAAAAAGAGAAACCTTAGCAAGCTCCGTAGAAATTATGCGTCAAAGCTTAGGCGAACTTCAAAAAGAAAAAACTCCACAAAAAAAAGAAAAACCGCTCAAACATCGTAAAAAGAAAAAACATAAAAACAGATCTCACACATGTTCAGCTTCCTGCGGATCTTGTTGCTCATGCGAACTAAATTGCATTGTATCGTAACTGTTTTTTTATTTCATTTTAAGCCCTTTTTGACAATTCTACCTTACTTTATTGATCCAATGCTCTTATATAGGATAGGATGAACTAACAGCTTGTGTTTTTCAGTTTGGTGTTGTATAAGATAGCACAGAAGCGCATTTTGATTGAAACAAAAAGTATGAAGAAATGTAATTAAGATATTATTAATCCTACTTTTTTATTAAAAGGAGTACACTTCATGAAATCTACACGCGTACTATTATCGCTCACATTGCTGGCATCAACGCCATGCATTATAAAAACTGCTTCGGCTGGCACTGATGTGAAAATGTGGCAAAAA
The DNA here is from genome assembly GCA_040878395.1 of Candidatus Dependentiae bacterium. Classification (NCBI taxonomy): domain Bacteria; species Candidatus Babelota bacterium. Next base: position 70,509 of record JBBDMI010000011.1, read on the forward strand.
GGCGATCGTTGCTTAGTCCCTACTCAAGATGCATTAGATCAAATTAAACAAACAAAAAAAATCTATTCTCAATCAGCTCGATATGCAAAATGCGATTGCTTGGAAGATTTAAAATACTTTAGTAAAGAAGCTAAAGATAACAACATACCACTCGCTCAATTACTTGAATTAAAAACTATTGAAGGAGATATGCCGCTTGCTGACGTTTACTATATAAATGCAAAATCAGTAGAAAAAGCATATAATGATACTGCACTCCTCAAACATGCAAATCACAAAATCGATGGATCCTACCTATGGAAAAAAGATGGCACAAAATGGGTAGCTGAAGAAACTGATTCTCAACCAGAAGTTACACCTTCTCAAGAATTAAGAGACGCTAAAGAAGCCCTCATTAAAGGCTTTATATCAATTGAAAAATCAGATGCACAACAAATAAATCCTAACCATGTATATATATGGGAAAAAACTACCAAAGAAGGCCCTACAAAAGATGGTGAAGAAAAAGAAGTCAGTTATCAACCAAGAAGAGCTACACGTAGAGAAGCTATGCGACATAAGGCTCCTAAACCTCAAAGCTTAGCTGCTATCAGAAATATTTTACATACAAATGATACTACAATTACCAAACTTCTTGACAATCCTAAAACAAATAAAACTCGTCTAGAAAAAGCAGTCGGACTACACAAAGAACTACAACAAAAACTTCGCTCTAATTTAGCTGTCTTGCGCACTTTGCATGATACTGCCACTGCAAAACAAGAGGTATCTACAAAAACTCAAATCAATCAGCTAACAACAAAACGCAATGCTCTAATAAAAGAACTCAACTTAGATCCTACTGTAGCTTATTATGTGCAGGCTACGATAGATGCATTCACGAACGAATTCAACGTAAGGCCTGAAAAAGCTCTACAATATGCATTTGGATACGAATTAATGACCGGAAACAAACGTTCAAAACTGTTACCAATGGTTGCCCAAGCGGCACAATATGTTCCGGATACAAGCTGGGGAATTTTTGGAACTTATGAGCCACAAGAAGTTAAAGATTATAATGCAACAATCAAACAACTAAAAGAAATTTCTGAAAAATTACATGGCGAAAAAATAACATTAGATAATGAAGAAAAACTAGCATTAATCGAACAACAACAAAAACTTACTGCAAGTAAAACTGAACTAGAAAACACCATTCATGCAAAAGCAGTGGAATATTTAAGCCCACTGGTTCAAGATAAATTGTGGAAAGATACCAAAGAATTTGAAGGCAAAATGCATGATCTTCTTTTAGTATCACGCGAAATCGAAGCATTGGAAAATACACAAAAAACATTAGCTGATGCACGCAAAGCTGTAGGAGCTCAAATTGCTGATCATGTTGCAACATTAGCACATAAAGAAATGAAAAAAATAGTACAAGAAGAACTTGAAAAAGTTGCATCTGAATCATCTGAAGGTGAAAACAATCGCCAGGAAAGAAGAAAAGCATTATGGCAAAATAAAGCATTACGCCAAAAAGCTATTGCAGCCACATTTGAATGCAGCGCATATGAAGCTTCAATTTTAGCTTCATTTGAATCAGAAGAAAAAAAGGCTAAAAAGGACATTCCTGCTGCTGCAAAAAAAAATAGTCGCAGAAGAAAACCTAGAAGAAAAGCCAAAACTTCTTAATATTTTCCGTTTTTATTATGAAATGAATACATAGCTAAAAAAAGGCGCTTAAAAAAAAGGCGCCTTTTTTTACACCTATAAACAAAAGAGATATCATGAAAAAAAAAATTATTGTCATATCATGCATGCTTTTAGCAACAAGCCATCTGCAAGCAGGTAAAAAAAAACAACGTAAAAATACCACAACAATGTCACTCTTTACATTTCAAAAACACATATTGCTAGCTGACGCTCACAATCTTGAGCAATCCACTCTTCCATTACCCGCAACGTATGAATCGTTAAATGAAATCTATACAGATCTACTTGCTCATGCTCGTACTTCTCATGAACTAAATCAACTTCATAAAAAAATCACTCTCAATTACGAACGCTTACAGCTTGCACACAATTTAAAACAACAACAAATAGAGAACAATTCTACCTTGTTAAAAAAACTAATATATCTAAAGACACAAAAAGAAAATCTAATAAAATTACGCAATACATATCAGCAAACATCTAGTCATCACATGCAGTTACATGAAAGTATTAAAAAACTTGAAAAAGAATATACACAAGCTTCATTTGACTACCAATGCACTCGATTAAAAGAGCGCGCTCATTACAGCTTAAAGACAGGAATAGATAAAGACAGCTATATACGTTTATGCAACTCTGCCAAACAATTATTAAAAAATGAAAATCAAAGAGATAAAGCATTTGCATCAATATCTGAAATCAGTCAACTTGCTTTTAAAGCTAATCGAGCATATTTGGCATCACTCATGGCCAAACATCTTCAACCAAAGTACAAAAATAAAAGACCTACCTATAATAGAGCTGACTCTGAAGCTATAGCATTACATGCCAAACGAATACACACACAAACAGTATTAGATCAAGAACTTACTCAATTATCAGAAAAAATAAACAACATTGATTCTTGTCAAAAAGCAATTGAAAAAGCAATTGCATTACGCGATAGTTATCCATCTTTTCATCCGGAATACATGAGATATAACGATATCGCATCACAATATGAAATGCACAATGCATATCTTCATTATGATATAAAATTCTTAACCAAAGCTAAAGAACTCCACAAAAATGCACAAAATAAAAACCTTACATATTATGCATCCAGGCTTATTGATAGAATATATGCTGAACAACATATTGATTTCTTATATAGACGTCACACCGTTCCCTATACCGAACAGCGTGAAGCTTTCATAAACCTCAGAAAAACATATGAGCCGACAGAGAACACATACGCTCGCTTAACAACAAAAATTAAAAGGCTTGATTTAAAACATAAACACAGATGGATTAAAACTCATTGTAACCGTTGCCCTCTTGAACAATATGAAGCACTGCATAAAAATATTTCTGCACTCCTTAATACCTATAATCCTCAATCCTCAAAATTTTTGAGATTGCAAACAGAACTAGAAGTGCTAGCAAAACAGATTGAGCGAGAAAAATGCTTAGCATGCATAAAAATAAATGAACAACTGCCACTTAATAAGATTACAGCTTTTGGGCTTGCAGTCATGTATAACAAACTATGGGAAACTGCTTTATTTTTACAAGAATATTGTAAAACACCAAATAGCATGAATACAGAATATGAACAACAAACAGAAATAATGATCACATTTTATCAAAATCATGTTACAAAATTTGGTTTAATTAAACAACTTGAAGAACAAATAGCTGCACAAACTAAATCATATGGAACAATCTGCAATATCCTACAAAGGCTTATAGCACTCCCTGTGCTTACACAAGATGAAAAAGAAAGATATGATAATGAACACGAATGTTATGACATTTTACGCAAAAAAGATCTTTATACAAAACAACTTGCGGTATTAGAAGGTGCTACACATATTAATCCGCAAGCATGTATCGAAATATTGAATAAATTGTGTGAGCTTAATGCTCATACAATTCAAGAAGATATATTATTAAACAAAAAGCTTGATAGATATTATCAACAGATTGATCAATAAAAAAACCTCAGGGAATTTCCAATTTACTTTTTGAGCTTTATGTAGTATCAATTTAATGCAATATATCTTTCTCATTAAATAAAAGGATACACATGAAGCTCAAAAGATCTTTACTGTTATTACTTCTTGCTCCCTTACAGGCTCATACTTATGATCTCAAAGAACTATCTCAACAATACCTAAAAAAGGCAGAACGGTGTAAAGCTGATGACAATATGCAGGAAGCTTTACAACATTATAAAAATGCGATTTCACTCAACCCTGATGATTTCATGTTAACTTTCAATACTGCAAATGAACTCTATAATCAAGGGCATCATAAAGAGGCTGTTGATTATTATAATCGTGCTGCAAAATTAAGCCCACATGTTGAGCAAGTTTATTTTAATCGTGGTGTCGTACTTACACAAATGAAAAAACATGAACAAGCGGCTGATTCATTTATGCAAGCAATAAATACAAAACCTACTTATGCAAAAGCATATGTACATGCCGGCAGAGCATTTGAAGAGTGTGGCAAACATGATCAAGCAATCAATATCTATCACAAAGGAATTGAGATTAATCCTAAAGATGCCGCCTTACATCATCGCCTGGGATTAGTATATAAACATCTGGATCGATTTGAAGAGGCGATAGAACAGTTGCGCATAGCAACACAAAAAAATCCATACAGCAACACCTATAAATTGGAACTTGCCAATGCCCTTCATTTAATTGATGGTTCATGGGAAGCATTACAACTGTATGAAAAAATATTAGAACAGAACCCAAATAATCATCACGTATTATATAATTTTGGTTATACACTTAAAAAAATGGGCTATATTGAGCGCGCACTTGAAGTATATGATCGCGTGTTGGAAAAAAACCCTGACTATGCATTAGCACGTTTTAGCCGTTCAATAACCTATTTAACACTTGAAGATTGGTATCACGGATGGCCTGAATATGAATGGCGTTGGACCGCATATAATGAATCACCAAAAAAATTCGATTGTCCGGTATGGGATGGCTGCGACATTGCAGGCCAACGTATTTTAATTTATGCAGAACAAGGATTAGGTGACACTATTCAGTTTGTACGTTATGCAGAACTTATTAAAAATTTAGGAGCTTATGTTATTGTACAAACACAAGAACCTCTCAAGGATCTGCTGAAACTTTGTCCATACATTGATGAAGTGTATGCTCGAGGCGAGCCATTACCACAATTTGATACACATATTGCAATGATGAGCTTACCAATGGTATTCAAAACTGAAATTGAAACGACTCCGGACAATGTTCCTTATATTTTTGCAAAACCTGAACTGGTTGCATACTGGGCTGACCAATTGAAAGATGATCATAATTTCAAAATTGGTATCTGTTGGCAAGGGAACCCGAACTATCGCACACAATTTTTACGCCAAGCAGTTGCGGGCAAATCAATGCATGTCAATGAGTTTGCACCAATTGCACGATTAAATGGCGTATCATTATATAACCTCCAAAAAATGGGCGGAGAAGAACAACTCAAAGAACTTGCTGACGATATCGTGATTCGATCCTTTGGTCCTGATCTTGACAGCGAACATGGTAGATTTATGGATACGGTAGCAATCATGAAAAATCTTGATTTAATTATCACTATTGATACCGGAACCTGTCATGTTGCAGCCGCACTTGGTGTACCTACATGGAACTTATTGCCAAACCCTGCCGATTGGCGTTGGATGCTGGATCGCAATGACACTCCATGGTATAACAATATGCGCCTGTTTAAACAACCTAAACCGGGCGATTGGGCTGGTGCAATTGAAAAATGCAAACAGGCTCTCATACCGATTTTACGTGGTGAAAAAACAGTTGAACAAGTAACAGCAAAAAAAGGTCGCATAAAACAACTGCGCCCTTATCAAGCAATGAACCAAATTGATTATGAAGCTTCGTCTGAAAAAAAGGATGCTAACCGTTCAGTTCATGAAATGAATACGCAACAATTCACTTTTGATCCAATCAAATCCAGTGCAACCTCTCCAGTTGCGTATCATGAAATACAAAAAACAAAAGCACCTCAACAGACCTACAAAACATCTGATGTATATCAGAAAGCGATGCAAAAATTAACAAAAGAGCATCCTGAAGTACAACAATTTATGGAGCAACGACAAGAAGAAATGAATCTCAATACACTCACTTCAAAGCTAATTGCGATCAATAAACAGCTTTGGCAATTGGATAATGAACTCAAAGAGACCGATGCTTCAGTTTTTAATGATAAATTTGTAGAGCTGGCTAACAAAATTGCAGCTACAGTACAACACAAACAATATATTAAACATCACATCTCTCAACTTACCCAACAAGCCGAATGAAAAACCAAATTATTCTAAATAAAGGGAAAAACATAATGAAACAATGGCTATTAATAACCATATTGGCATGCAGTTATCTGCATGCCAACGGCGACGATTTCCAATCTCTTTTTGAGCAGGCTAATACAGCATTTTCAAAAAGAGATTTTAACAAAGCAACTGAACTCTATAAACAGATTGTTGAAATTCGCCAAGACATACCACAGGTATATTTCAACCTTGGCGTGGTATTACTACAAACAAAAAATCATAATGAAGCAATTGAAGCATTAAAAACTTCCATCGCACTCAAAAATGAATACCCTAAAGCTTATTTCCAACTCGGCAAAGCATATCAAAATATTGGCAATAATGCCCAAGCAGAACAGATGTACCGCACAGCTCTTGCACAAGATGCCCACTATTTTGATCCTCTTGCACCGTTAGCAGGCATGCTACGAGATCAAAACAAGTTTAAAGATGCCGTAGAACTCTATAAAGAAGCAATCGAATTGCGCCCGCGCGATATCCAAGTAATGCTTGATCTTGCAAATACATTAAACACCGACAACCAAACCGAAGAAGCACTTGAATGGTATTTCAAATTGCTAGAGCTTATTCCAGACAATCCTGCAATTCTATATAACATTGCCTATACACTCAAAAAACTCAATCGACTAGAAGATGCAATCCCTTATTATAATCGCACTCTTACCATAAATCCTAATCATTCTGAAGCACATTTCAGTTATGGCCTTGCATTATTACTCACAGGAAATTGTCATCCGGATAATTGGAAAAAAGGCTGGGAAGAATATGAATGGCGCTGGAAACGTGGAAGCGACAAACAAAAATTACGCCAATATACACAACCGGTATGGGACGGTTCTGACTTATACGGAAAAACATTATTCATTTGGGCAGAACAAGGACTTGGCGATACATTTGAATTTGTTCGTTATGCAAAAGTTGCAAAAGATATGGGAGCAGCAAAAGTTATTGTTGCTGTACAAAAACCATTACTCGATATCATAAGTTTATGCCCTTACATTGATAAAATTATCTGGACACAAGACAAACCACCTTACTTTGACTTCCATGCACCGATGCTTTCGATGCCCTACTACATGCAAACACGTCTTAACAATGTCCCGGCGGAAATTCCTTATCTTTATGCAGATCCTGAATTGGTTGAGGAATGGAAAGAAATTTTGAGTGCGGATACTAACTTTAGAATTGGTATTTGTTGGCAAGGGAACCCAAATTACTCAACTCAATTTTTACGTATGGCGGTTGCCGCAAAATCAATGTCTATCACTAAGTTCTTACCTATTATGGAACTTCCGGGAGTAAGTGTTTATAGTTTGCAAAAAATGACCGGAACTGATCAACTTGCTGATCTACCTGAAGATGCACCACTCATTGTTTTTGGTGATGATTTTGATCAATCAAAAGGTCGCTTTATGGATACCGCAGCAGTTATGAAGAATCTTGATTTAATTATTACCATTGATACATCAATTTGCCATATTGCGGCAGGACTTGGTGTACCAACATGGAATTTGTTACCTAATCCACCCGATTGGCGTTGGATGCTTGATTGTGACAACACACCATGGTTTGGCAACATGCGCCTATTCCGTCAACCGACACCGGGAGATTGGGATTCAGTAATGCAAAAAGTGGTTAAAGAATTAAAAGCACATTTATATGATGGAAAACCACTCATCACATTTAAACATCCATTTGAATCATAAATAAACTATTTTTGTCATCCTCGCATTCGCGAGGATGACAAAAATGGCCACAATCTTTAAGGAATACAACGATGTACTATTACTTGCTTTTACTTATAATATCATACAATATACAAGCTCATGATTTCAAAACTGTCGTTAACAACGCTATGCAGGCATTTAATGAACAGTCATATGATCAAGCAGAATCATACTTTCAGCAAGCTGATGCCATGTATCCGGATCAACCCGAACTCCTCTCTAACTTAGCAACATGCTATAAAAAAAATCAAAAAACTGAAAATGCAATTGAACTATTATACCGTGTCATCAAACTTAAACCTGATTATACTAAAGCATATCTACAACTCATCGCTTTATTAAAAGAAGCGAATCATCATGATGAAGTCACTCGTCTTTATAAAAAACTGTTAACTCTTGAACCGGAAAATGCATCGATACATATTGAATGTGCACGTTACTATAAAGAACAAGAGCAATTTAACCTGTGCGTTGAACATTATAAAAAAGCAGTTCAACTTGAACCCAATAGTTATGCCTATCGTTTTGAACTCGCCATTATCTATACCCTTTTAGGACAAACAAAAAAAGCAATTAAACTATATGATCAAATGCTCAAAAAAAACCCTAATAACATTACCATGATCTATAACAAAGGATATGCATATAAAATGCAAGGTGATGCCGATATTGCTATAGAGTTATATAAAAAAGCAATTGAACTTGATGCCAACTATAATGCAGCGCATTTTGCACTTGGCATGGCATATCTCATTAAAGGTGATTTCAAAAACGGTTGGGAAAAACATGCACGCTATTTAAAACAAGTAAATCGCAATGGTGACAAACTGCGTACATTTTTTGCCGAAGGCACTACGCAAGGTAAACGTATTTTATTAAGACCTGAAGGAGGTTTGGGTGATACCATAAACTTTATACGTTATGCGCGTGAACTAAAAAAATATGGCATCCATGTCATTGTAGCAGCCCAAAAACCGTTATATGAACTCCTGAAACAATGTGACTACATTGATGAACTTATAAAAATTGGCGATCCAATGACACCATTTGATGATCACACTACATTAATGAGCATTCCTGCAATTCTACATAGTCATGAACAACGATTATCTGATTTTTCACCTTACATCGCACCTGATCCTGAACGTGTTGCCTATTGGGGCGAATATTTACAACATGACAGTAACTTTAAAATTGGCATTTGCTGGGAAGCAAGTGTTGCCAATGATGTTTCACGTCCGCCGGTTGCACGTCGCGGCATGCCTCTTGAATTGATGTATATTCTCTCAGAACTTGATAATGTCAGCCTATATAGTTTGCAACAACATGATGGCGTTGAACAACTGCAATCTATTCCGCCCTACTTCAAGGTCCATCTCTTTGATGCAACCTTTGATAAAACACATGGTAGTTTTGTTGACACCGCAGCAGTTATGCATCATATGGATTTAATTATTTCAGTCGATACAGCAATTGCACATTTAGCCGGAGCTATGGCAAAACCGATTTGGCTATTATTGCCCTGGGCCACCGATTGGCGCTGGTTGGAACACAAAACAACATCGCCTTGGTATCCAACCATGAAAATATTCAAACAACCAAAACCATTTGATTGGCAAACACCAATGAATAATATTTTTTGGCGATTGATGAAAAAAACACAATAATCTATTTCGGCTGCTCTGCTTTCAATAGTTGAGCAGCTTTTAAAACTTCTTCCATAGTACGCGGTGTTAAAGTTTTTGATCTTTTCAACTCTCCACCAACTATTGGCTGACCTTGTGTGCCACGACGGAATTTACACTTACGAATCTCTTCAATCGACATTGATGGTTTATCGGATGCACAACAAACACTTGTCATCACTAAAAATGATAATAAAAACTTCATTTGAAATTCCCCTATAACAATTTAATATTATTTGTCAGTTTTACTATTAGGTTAAATTATAGTAGAAAATGATACTATAGAAAACAAAAAAATATTTAAACAAAAAAGGAAAATAAATATGCAAGCACAAAGTATTTTGAAATTGCCCTACGCATCTTATATCGCTATGGGCGGCTCACTTATATTAGGATTAACACTCAAAGACCCTTTAACACACAGCTGGAACTACTGCTTTAGCAACTCCTCGCCAACAGAAAAACCTCACCAACTAGCCAAACATAAAACATATGACCAAACATCTATTAATAAACTTTTTGCACAAGCGGATGCTTTATTTCATGAAAACAACGTTGATGAAGCAATAAAGCAATACAAACAAATTTTACTCAAAGACAACTCTTCAATCCTTGCTCTTATTCGCCTTGGTGCAGCATTGTGCAAAAAAGAAAATTATGAATTGGCAGAATTTTATTATCGTACTGCTGTATCATTACATCCAGGTTTTATTCTTTCCTATATAAAACTTGGTCTTGTACAACATCGCCTTAAAAAATATACTGATGCACTCCGCACATTTGCTGCTGTTATCGCATTACAACCAAATAACTTTGAAGCACACTTTAATGCAAGTAAAGTATACAGTGACTTACAAAACTTTGAACGCGCAATTGCACATGCAAAAAAAGCAATTGAAATGCAACCACAAAATGTGCACACGCATCTGAACCTTGGACATATTTATAATAAACAAGGTGATACACAATCGGCTGTTAAAATGTACGAAAAAGCGATTGAAGTTGAACCCGAACTTGCCAATGCACACTACAACTTAGGTTATACATTGCGCGTGCAACGTGAACCAAAAAAAGCGCTACCTCATCTCTTTCGCGCTTTGGAACTGCAACCGGAATACCCGGATGCTCACATTGCTCTTGCGCAATCTTATTGGACATTGGGCGATTTTAAAACTGCATGGAAACATTACAACTGGCGCTGGAAACAACTGGGTATTGATCCTAAAACATTGGATATTCCATTGTGGGACGGTTCACCATTAAATGGTAAAAAAATATTGCTTTACGCGGAACAAGGCATGGGTGATACTTTACAATTTATTCGCTATGCAAAATTGGTTAAAAATTTAGGCGGTTATGTTATTTGCAAAACACAAAAACCGCTTGATACCATTTTGCAATCATGCCCTTATATCGATAAATTAGCACGCAAACTTGATGCTAACACACAACCTGACGTACAAGCACCATTGCTCAACTTACCAGGCATTTTAAACACAACTGCAGAAACTATTCCGCACCCAATTCCATATCTCTTTGCTGACAAAAAACTGTCTGCACAATGGAAACAAAAGTTAGCATCGGATAAAAACTTTAAAATTGGACTTGCATGGCATGTACTACCGGAACATGAGAATAACAAATCACCAATTTCACGCCGTAGCATCCCATTAAAATTACTTGCGCCGCTTGCAGATGTTAAAGGAATAAGTTTTTATTCATTGCAAAAATTTGATGGTGTTGAGCAAGTGCTGGAACTACCTGAAAACTTCAACGTTAAAACATTTGGCCATGACTTTGATGAAAGTAATGGCAGATTTATGGATACTGCCGCATTAATTGATAATCTTGATTTGATCATTTCGGTTGATACTTCTATTATTCACTTGGCTGCCGGTATGGGCAAAAATGTTTGGACCTTCTTACCCTATTCACCTGACTGCCGTTGGGATCTGAATGAAAACACAACACCCTGGTATCAAACTATGCGTTTGTTCCGCCAACAAACGGTAGGCGATTGGGAATCGGTCATTACACGTATTAAAACTGCATTGGAAAAAGAAGTTAGTAAACCAATTGCATAAATATATCTATTAAATATATATGAAAATGCCGGTACAAAAATACCGGCATTTTCATTTTGACCTTTACTATTTTCTATAGTAGAACTACAGCATATAAAAAAAGTAAAAGAAGTAAGCAAGCAAAAAAAAGGAAGTATCATGCTAAGGCATTTTAATGTTTTCATGTTAATATCACTGTCTGTTTTTCAAACAACTTCACCAAAAGTTCACATCATAGAACCATTAACTCGATCTGCAACAAAACATGAATACAACATGAATGAATTATTAGAGCAAATCAATTCTCCTACATGTAAAAATATATTAATTAATATATCCGATCGACATGCTGCCCTTTCATTTTTACCTCATCTACACGCACTCAAAAAACAAAATAAAACAATCACCGTAAAAGTACCCGAAGAGCTAAATACATTACTTTCTTGGTGCCCATACATCGATCATATTTTTTCTTCATTAACTGAATATGCATATGATATTGCAATAGATATTGAAGATCTTACAATGAATCAAGAAACTACAAAACAGGTAAAAAACAAACAACCATTACTCATCGTAGATGAAACAATACATGCACTATGGCAAGAACAGTTCATACAAGATACCAATTATAAAGTTGGGGTTTTTTGCCAACCACTCAATGCAACAACACAAAAAAAGAGCACTATTGAAATTAAAGATTTTTATCCACTTGCATGTATGCAAGACATTTCCATGTATACCTGTGACAGATTCAAAATAGTTGATGTACCTGACCATATACATATTCACACTTTTTCACACCGCACCAAAAAATCTCTACCCGATATCGCAGCAATTTTACATCATTTAGATGTTATTATTACCAATCAACCATTCATTGCACATTTCGCTGCTGCTTTGAACAAACAAGTTTGGTTTATTGCACCGAATAACAACTCTGAACTATCACAACAATACAGCAGCATTGAGACATTTAATCAAACAAATGATAGAAATGTTATTTTTGATATGATGCACCACTTAGCGTGCAATATGCAAAAGCCAATTGCTCAAATTGTAACCGCTGAAGTTCCAACCGGTGAACTGATTGATAAAATGACTATTCTTGAAATAAAAACTGAGCGTATTAAAGATGAAAAAAAATTGGAAAACATTTGGCGTGAATTGCGATCATTGCGTAAAACATTCGATACTACCATTACACAAACCCCTGAACTTGAACAACTCATTCAAGAACTCAAATCAGCCAATGAAGCACTTTGGACAACTGAAGATTTAATTCGTGATAAAGAACGAGAAAAAGCTTTTGATAATGAATTCATTCTATTAGCACGATCTGTTTATATTCAAAATGATGAACGTTGCCGCGCTAAACGTGAAATCAATGAACTACTCGGATCCCGTTTAATGGAAGAAAAATCATATAAACCATATAATTAGCTCATTTAAAAAACTGTTTTAAAACAAAAAGCTTCGATGTATGCATCGAAGCTTTTTTGCTGCACAATTAAATTATTGCTACACTGGACACATTGCAAATAATGAAAAAACTCTAGGCATTAAAATGAAACAAAAATTCAACGATTATACTAAAAAACAACTGAATGACCAGCAACGTAAAGCAGTAGAGCAAAAAGATGGCTCATTATTAGTTATTGCCGGTGCAGGCTCGGGCAAAACGCGTGTCATTACATCACGCATTGCACATTTAATGCTCAACCATGATGTATACTCTCATGAAATTGTAGCGCTTACTTTTACCAATAAAGCTGCAAAAGAGATGCAAGAACGTATCGGTACTTTTTTGGGCCCTGATGCCACCGTACCATTTGTGGGTACATTTCACTCATATTGTGTTCGTTTACTCAAACAAAATCAAGAACTTCTTGAGACACCATTTTTTTCCATCATTGATGCAGATGATCAAGAAAAAATTATTAAAGGTATTATGCAACGTGCCAACATGGGCAAACAAGCAACGGCTAAACAGTTCATGTATCAAATATCAAACTTAAAAAACGTTGCTCTCGAACCGACTGAACGTGAAATCATGTTTGGACAATATCCACAATTGCAAGATGTATTTACCGCTTATGAAAAAGAAAAACGAGCAAGTAAAGTGTTGGACTTTGATGATCTACTTCATCATGGTTTGAAACTGTTTGACAACAAAGAATTTCAACAGCGTTTTCAAAGTACTGTGCGCCATTTGCTCGTCGATGAGTATCAAGATACCAATGTTGTGCAACATGCATTGCTCAAAGCAATGTCAAAAAAAGGTAAAACCGGTTTTGCTGCTCAATCAATTTGTGTTGTAGGCGATGAGGACCAATCGATTTATTCTTGGCGCGGCGCAACAGTAACCAACATGGTTAACTTCAAAAAAGATTTCCCTAAAACTAAGCTCATTAAAATTGAACAAAACTACCGCTCAGTACAATCTATTTTGGATGTTGCAAATCATGTCATTAAACATAACAAACAACGCAATCCAAAAAAGTTATGGTCCACAAAAAAAGGTAACAATCGTATTTCCAGCATTACCTGCCGATCTGAATATCAAGAAGGTGATGCCATTGCCCAATTTTGTACTGTTGCAAAAAATGAAATCAAATTAAGTAACTGTGCAATTTTGTATCGTACACATTTTCAATCGCGTGCAATTGAAGAAGCATTAATTAAAGCTGCGATTCCTTATAAAATTTTTGGTGGTGTACAGTTCTATGAACGTAAAGAGATCAAAGATTTGCTGGGTTATTTACGCCTTATTATAAATCCTTTTGATCGCCCTTCTTTTTTTAGAGTATATAATACTCCCGGCCGCGGATTGGGTCCTGCATTTGAAACCGCATTTTATGAACGCTGGTCACAAGAACCATTTTTAACTTTCGTTCAAGTTGCACAAAAATTGATTGAAGAACAGGCCGTCAAAGGTAAAAAAGCTTTATCATTACAAGGTTTAATTTCAGTATTTAATAACATCAATGCTGACACATTGCCAAGCAAAATTTTGGAAACCATTGTTCAACGTACCAATTACATTGCATATATAAAAGACACAAATGAACTTGAAGAGGCTCAAGGCCGCATCGATAACATTAATGAATTCATGCGTGCGATTAACCATTTTGAATCTGAAAAAAAAGGGAATCTTGATCAATTTCTAGAAGAAGTTGCATTATTGCAAGAAAAATCATCAAAACAAGATAAACAACAGGACGCCATTATGATGATGACCTTACATGCTGCAAAAGGTTTAGAATTCGATACAGTGATGTTGGTTGGTCTTGAGGAAGGTTTATTGCCATCTTCACGCTCACTGCATGATGAAGATGCAATCGAAGAAGAACGACGCCTATTTTATGTTGGCATTACACGTGCAAAAGAACGCTTGCTCTTAAGTAAATCACGCTATCGTTATACCTATGGTCAAATGTCCGATCAACTCCCTTCACGATTTCTCAAAGAAATTCCTGAACGACTCGTTGTTGCTCATGATATTGGCAACATGCAACCGTATGCAATCAAACATCAATTTGCTGATTGGCTCAACATCAATCAACCTGACAATGCACAGGTGTTCACTTTTGGTAACTATTCAACATCTGCGCCATCTACAAAAAAAACTGAAATTAAAAGAAAATTTGTTAAACCAAAAACCAACAGCAACAAAAGTCCTTTTGCAAAAGACAATAATAAGAAAGCTGGTCCTCAAAAAACATTCAATGGTGCATGGAAAATCAATCAACCAGTGAAACATAAAACATTTGGCATTGGACTGATTAAGAATATTGAAGAAAAAGGAACCAAAACATTTATAACCGTAAAGTTTAGCACTGAAATTAAAAAAGTTCTTGCTACTTTTTTAACAAAAATATAAAACATTTATAAAAAATATAGGTTAACGATTTCCAGTCGTTAAACTATAACCGGCTTGACCACTATATTCAATTTGCACATTCGATACATATTGTGGCTTAATATCCCATCGATTGCCAAAACGACTTTTTGCAATGTAGATAACAAGATCTTTGCTCTCTTGCAACGTTGGCATATTAATATAAAAAGTTTTATTTTGTAACCAAGATGGCAGATTCTCTTCATTCTGTACATCAATCATAAATTTCATATTGCTCAAGGTTATAATATTACCCAATACTTCAGCACTCTCTGTTGCAATAGTCCAATCTGTCTTGGTAACATTATCCCATTCATCTTCTACATCGGCAGTAACGATGATATCCCAAGGTGCATTGTTTTTGATATAGACTTTACCATAATTGACGGTATCACCATTTGATGAAACAAGGATCAATGCAACTAATACCAATAATCCGGTAAATATAATTTTTTTCATCTGTTCTCCATTTTTATTAAACATATTATATATCATATATAATACTCAATTAGAAAAAAAATATGCAATATTTGGCTATATGGGAAATACACATGTAACTTTCACTATAATCATGCTATACTGAAGAAATAGTTCATTTTATATATAAGGAATATTAATTATGCGCTTTTTAGTATTAGCTTTTTGTATGTTCAATTTAATGAGTTATCCTCAAAGTCCTACCGACCTTCTCACAGATCAAGAAAAAGCATATTGCGCTCAAACAGCAAAAGAAATAGCGAACAAATGTAATTATTCATTTGAACAAAATTCACTTATATTAAATCTTTTTTATCATATGTATTATTTTGCTCAGTTAGATGCAGTTTTTAGAAAAAATGTGAATCTATGCATTTCACAACTTACCAATGCTCAAGATATACTCGATCCTGAACAAAATTTTGTAGAGAAACGTATGGATAAACTTTTTGGCCAAATTTTAGTACTTGCACGCAGACGCCTACAACATTATCAAACATGGCAATTAATAGATGCTCAAATAGAGCAAGAAAATTTTGATATATACAAAACAATAGAAACATTAAAAAATGCTTCTGATAATCTTATAAATACCTACGCTCAACGATGTACTCATGATATTGATCAAATGATACAACAGGAGCAGACAGCATTAAAACAATCTGCAAGTAATGCACATGTTATAGCACATACATTTGATATTTTAATCAATCAACCTGAACTTATGTGTAATCAATCATCAGATACAATTGATTTACAAAAAATTAATATACTTTATGGCCTATCAAATATAGTGTCAAAAGAAATGAAACAATTATATAATAGCAAAGAACATTGCATACATTATGCATTTACCTTACAAATGGTAGCCGCTGAACTGTTTAAGCAATCTTATCATGAGCTACATGATAAAATAACCTATACATTTCCTGATAGTACCGTAAAAGCAGTAATTGCATTGAATGGCACATTAGTAAAAATTGATGATGCATTACAAACCAACTCAGAAAATCAATAACCCAACTGAACATCTGGCAAATCATCTAAATCTATCGCTGCACGCATATCTTGTAATTTCAACTGCGCTGCTAATGGTCTATCATTAAAGTGCAATGGCCGATCTTTGAGCATCATGTAGGGAATATCAGTCTGTTCATCAAAATGAATCTCTTCACCTACTATCTGGCCATTGGGTAGCTTTACTCCTTGACCCGGAACAATAAAATAGCCCGCATCAGTGCGGACTATCTGATATTCTTTATTTTGCATTGCAAGATTATCTTGCACATAAGGCCCTTTCCAGTGCTCCGGATGAGCTAAATTCATTGGCCCAACTTCAGAACCGGAAAATGACTTAACATTTAAAAAATTTATAGGGTTCTTTTGATAATCAAAACTTAAGATAGTACAATCTTTATGAATATTATCAAAAATTGCAGCCAATTGCATAATATCACTTGCCATTGCATCGCCTGAGAACTGCCTTGTTTTATATTGCACTGAAAAGATAGAAATCCCAATCAAAAACAAAAAAAAACTGGCCGTCAAAGCCGGAACAAGATATGCCAGTATATTTTTTTTAAAATATGTTCGCTTCATCTAAACGCCTCCTAAAATATTTTTCTATTTTAGGATAGCAAACGTACTTACATAAAACCAAGATCTTATACATTATTAGAGCAATTATATAATACATATAAAGTTTCTAAAACATATAACTCTTAAATAAGATGACAAATACTTTTATAAAAATATATCAATACTATGTATAATTCAAATGCATTGCATCACGTACTTCACGCATGGTCTGCTGTGCAACTTGGCGCGTTTGATCAGTTCCTCGCAAAACAATATCCATAACTGCTTGAGGGTCTTTTGCAAATTCAGCACGTTTTTGACCAATAGGATCAAGGAATGCATTGAGCACATCGATCAAGCGTCGCTTAACTTTTACATCACCCAAACCACCACGTTGATACTGCTCTTTTAATTCTGCAACTTCTTGTTTATTAGGATCAAACAGATCTAAATAAGCAAAAACGGTATTACCTTCTATTTTGCCCGGATCTTCAACTCTAATATGATCAGGATCGGTATACATTTTCATAACTTTTTTGGCAACGTCATCAGCCGAATCTGAAAGATAAATTGCATTACCAAGTGATTTGCTCATTTTTGCTTTACCATCAATACCGGGCAAACGTGCCACATCAGGAATTAATGCTTTTGTTTCTTTGAGTACATCTGTTTTATACGTTCTATTAAATGCACGTACCAATTCATTGGTTTGCTCAATCATTGGCGCTTGATCTTCACCCACCGGAACCAATGTCCCTTTCACGATAGTAATATCTGCAGCTTGCGAAACCGGATACATTAAAAATCCTGCACTCACCTGATCGCCATACCCTTTTTGTATAATTTCAGTTTTAACTGTTGGGTTTCTGCGCAAACGAGCAACGCTGACAAAATTAAGATAAAAAATAGTTAATTCTGCAATTTCAGGAATCATTGATTGAATAAAGATAGTTGTTTTTGCAGGATCAATACCAACAGCCAAATAATCTAATGCAACTTCAAGTACATTTTTGTGCACTTTTTCAGGATGTTCATAATTATCGGTTAATGCTTGCACATCAGCAATCATCACATACTGTTTATATGTTTCTTGCAACTTTACACGATTTTCCAAAGAACCTACAAAATGCCCTAAATGTAACGGCCCTGTTGGACGATCACCGGTTAAAATTATCTGTTTTTTTGCCATGAAATATACCTTTTACTTTTCATTGATTATGATTTCATCAGTATAACACCATCTCCTTTTTTATGAAAAATATGACAAAATATACATACATGATATAATTAGCTTTATAGACATAAATATAGCCAGAGGAGTCATTATGACAATAAAATCACTTGTTAAATTATTTTTTTTAATTTTAACTGTATCATTTTCAGCAAAATCTTGTATTGCAGCTGATCATAGTGAAAATAACGTTCCATCTCTAGAACTCTTGTGCATGCATACATTACTCAAAAATAGAGAACATTATAACCCTGAGTATGTATCTCCAGATTTACATTTAAAAATGGTAAGACTTGCTTTAATACCCCATTTAGAAAGATTACACACAACATGTATTGCACTAGAAGAAGAATATCAAAAGAATATAGATGAAGCATGGGAACTTGGCCGAGTGATGGGAACACAGCACAAACAAGCTGCATACATGTCACGAGATAAAAAAGAATATGAAATTGAACAATTCAAATTAAAGTGCGGTTATAATTTAACCGGTTTTAATCCTGGCCATCAAAATGCTGATCCCAAAGCATATGCATTATCATTAACAGATCGCCAAATTAAAAAAGCATCACAAAAACGACGTCAACGCAGAAAAGCATTACGGAATTAAGCTCTAAACTAGAACATTTATATTAAAATAAGTATGATCTTATTGTTTATTTTATAAATAAGAAATAAGGATCAGATATGTCATATTATAAAATATATAGTATATTCTTTTACTCAACTTGCACTCTTACATCTTTTGCTTTAAATGATGAAGCATATGCGCTCAAATGCTTAACTAAACTCAATACACAATGTAAACCTTTAATAGAATCTATAGAATATCAATCCAGCTTAATCTATTTTGGCTGTGAAACTGAACAAGAAGAAATAGTATGCCAAAATACTATAGGCCTTCTGGAAAACGAAATTTCTATGCATAAGTTTTTATGTTGGCGAAAACTTTATATAAACTTACACGATTTTGAACCCGGTGAGACTGATCCCAAAACATTTCTAGAAAAAATAAAAGATCAGTCAAAACTAGATCAAGATTATTGAAAATATACACAAGGAGAAGTATACTTACTCAAAAAAGGAAAGCTGTGTATATACGCTCGTTACATCTCTTACTATGCAAAGACATAGTTGAAATAACTACTCTAAGCTATCTTTTCTATTGGTGGCTCCATTGGCTCAAACAGGATAAACAAAAACAACTTTCGTTATATTTTTATGGTTACAGTCTCTTTTGGGCTGCATGCTCTTTGGGTAATTTAACTACGCTATTAACATGCATAGAATACACAGCACCATACACCATAATATTATTCATTTTGATCCATCAGAAAAACTTACAAAGAAATTTCATCTCATTATTTAAAGTGAAACCGGCACAAAAAACTGATATTGATTGGTTACAGGAAATTGTACGTTTTTGCTTACAAGCTAATGGTAATATTTCTATCTTAATAGAACATCAAAATAGTTTAAATAATCTACTTTCCATTAATGTCCCCATGCATACACAGATCTCCACACAACTATTACAATTTTTATACCATTCATCCGATTTTAACGCAAAACATTACATTTTAATAGATACACAAGGAAATATACTTGGAATAGATGTAACCTGGCAAAAGCCTTTAGCTCTCACTGGTATAAATGAAAACGAATCCACAAAAGCAAGCTATTATTTAATGAATAGTGATGCATTTATGTTGCAATACAATCATCAAAATCGTTTATTTACTATCATTATGAAAGAACATATATATACCAATTTAACCACTGCACAAGTATTGCAAAGCATTACTCATTATCTTGCATCATCAGAAAATAAAAAAGGTCCAAAAAATGAAGCTCCTTATATTTCATCAGATCAACAACAACCTCATGCTTAAGATAAGCGCATGCATATTAGGCGCACTCTGTTGGCTAAAAATTAATTATGATCAACCTATAACTTGCAGCTTCAATATTCCTCTTTCTTTTTATAACATAAGTGAATCAACTATAATTAATGCACCTGAATCTATAGAAGTCCAATTGCGTGGCAAACGAACTGACCTTTATACATTTGATGACCAAAAATATGCTATTCATATAGATAGCACCAATCTTACTCCAGGAAAGCAGACCATTGCTATAACTTCTGAAAAATTATTTTTACCTGATGCCATTACAATGGTACACTATACCCCATGTAAAATCGAAATATCATAAATTACTTTTTAAAAAATATTCATAAATAAAACCAACCGGAGTATGTATGAAGTTGCATTTATTTCCTACCCTTTTACTACTCAGCTTTTCACTTTGCACAGTTAAAACAGAATCTATAAAGACAAGGAAAAATATGTTCGGCACAGATGGCATTCGCGCAACAGTTGGTACATCACCATTTACTGCATCAAACTTATACACTATGGGAATGGCGCTCGGTAAATGGATTGTACAAACCTATGGCAACAATGCAACGGTGCTTATTGGCCATGACACACGTCTGTCATGCTCATTTGTTAAATCAAGTTTAAAAAGCGGCCTTTTGTCTTATCCTGTTTGTTTAATTGATACCGGCGTTATGCCCACACCTGCAATAGTACAGTTAACACTCAAACATAAAAATATCGATTGCGGCATTGTTATATCGGCATCACATAACCCTTTTCAAGATAATGGTATAAAGATCATTGACAGTAAAAAAGGAAAACTCTCTGTAACTGATGAAGAAATAATTACTACATATTATGATATCCCTGAAAAGATTCATAATTATGCACAATTAGGTGAAGAAAGATATTGGCAAGGAGCATATAAAGCATACTGTGATTATGTTGTTCAATTTTTTGAGCCTAATTTTTTACATGGTAAAAAAATTGTACTTGATTGTGCACATGGCGCAACACACAGATGTGGACCTGAACTTTTTGAATATTTTGGCGCAACAGTCATACCGTTTGCCCACCAACCAAATGGAAAGAACATTAATGAACAATGTGGTGCTGTTCATCCTGAACATTTAACAAAAGTCGTTCTTGAACATAATGCCGATGCAGGATTTGCATTCGACGGTGATGGTGATCGTGTTATTGCCGTTAATAATAAAGGTGAAATTCGTGATGGCGATGATATTTTGGCATTACTCCTGGATCATCCTATCTATACAAAAACACCGATTGTTGTCGGTACCATTATGACCAACAAAGGATTGGAAGTCTGGCTTGAAGAAAAAAATTGTAGTTTATTCCGCACACCGGTAGGTGATAAATATATTGCACGCAAACTACAAGAAGATAACTTAATTATTGGCGGTGAGCAATCCGGTCATACCATATTACATGACTATTTACCGAGTGGCGATGGTATTTTCACTGCATTGCGCGTCATGGAATCAATTATCTATACAGATAACACAACCATGCAAACATTCAAACGTTTTCCTCAAATATTGATTAATGTCCCAATCAAAAACAAAAAAGATTTGACACAAGAACCATTTGCTTCCATCATAAAACATAATGAACAAAAATTATCAAATGGAAGACTTGTGGTACGTTTTTCTGGTACTGAACAAAAATTACGTGTTATGGTTGAAAATGATAATGAAATACAAGCAAATGAAATTGGCCATACATGTGCCACGGAATTACAAAAAGCACTAGAAGGATAATATACCTTGATGAATAAGATTACAAACTTTTTCCGGACATTTATACGTTATTTATGGTCACTATTTTTAAACGGACTACTTACTATTTTACCTATTACCTTAACTCTTTCAATATTTAATGTATCATTTCGACTGCTCAAAGGTTGGCTTGAACCAATTGCACAGGTATGCCCTAAATATTTACTTTGTTTACCTCATGCAGAAATTTTCATTGCAGTCGTTATCATATTTTTAATCGGAACCATTTTAAAACTGTTTATGTTACGCTCCTTAGTACATGCATTTGAAAGTTTATTATTACGTGTGCCGATCATTCGCACTGTGTATAGCGGCATACAACAGCTAGTAAAAGCTTTTAATCCACAGGATCAAATTACATTCAAACAGGTCGTATTTCTTGAATTTCCACGTACCGGTATTTATAGCATCGGATTTTTAACAAGTGAAATGCCCCTAGCACTTGCACCAGAAAAAGATAAAGAATTTGTCAATGTATTTGTACCAACTACGCCAATGCCAACAAGCGGATTTTTTATTATCGTAACGCGAGATAAACTAATGCCAACCGATTTAAGCCATCAAGAGGCTATTGCGCTCATCATCTCCGGCGGTATCATAAAACCGGATCGTTTTATGAAATAACTTACATTCAATTTTTAGCTATATTTGATTGTAATATTTGACAAAATGCCGGTCGATCTTTATGAAGAGCAAGAGACTCAAATGCTCGTGCTAATCCAAAAACGGATCCTCTTCCTGTCTTAAATTCTTGATTATTGATCTGTACAATTTCCAATTTATAAGACTTCACCTCTGCCACCTTACACAACGCAGCTTTTTTTTGTGCATAAGGCAAATCCAATTCAATAGCTCTTTGAGCGAATAACTCAATATTTTTTGCATTCAATTCAATAATACAAAATACTCGGTCTATCCAGCTCATCCATTCTAAATCTGAAAGAACCAATCTATAATGCTCTTTAGGCAATTGCAATACACAAGCAGTAGCAATTTCTATCAATGTTTTAACTTTTTCTTTTGGTTGATTATCTGCACTATATATAGATAAAACAATATAAAACTGATAAAAAAAGAACCGATATAAAAACTTCATATGTTACTCCTGCAATAAAAAGGATATCTCCAACCCTCTCGCACAGAAGTATGTACATATTTATTCTTTTTTTCAACCCTTTAAGGTTTACTCTGTGTTCATGCTGAAAAATCGAGAAAAGAAATTGTCTAACCCAATTGAACTGCCACCATTTTTGAGTGAAACATCTAAATCATATAACCATTGATGAGCTTGTTGTAAATGTTCAATAGTATGTTGACGATAATCTTTTTGTAAAAAACTAAATGGCAAACGATAGCCAATTTTTTTTGCTGCAATAATATCGCGCTTATGCATCATTTGACAATAAAATAATGCCCGCCATATCTGCTCTGACCAAAAGGATATCCAAAACTGCTCCGGATATTCATCTTTAATTTTAGACCACATCTTGAAAAAAATAGAAAACTGTTGAGCAAAGAAATATTGACTCAATTTAAAGAGAGATTTATCCGGAATAACCAATTGATCTAGCCAACAATCAAAAAATTCTTGTGATTTTGAACCCATAACTTGCACATAATGCATAAGAACACAAGCAACATCAATATTAATTTTATCAGTCCCTATAAACATTTTATCAATATATCGTTTATCCATCGGCTTAAGCTCACGAACAAAGCACGTAAACAACTGTGCAAGCATCGCTTTATTCACCTGTGCAGGAATAGCAACTATTTTAATTGATTGTTCAGATTCTTTATATGGTGAAATGAGATCATCTGAAATAGCAAACATAATACCGTTTGGTCCATTATATTTCTGCAGATACATTAACCAACTCTGAGCTTTCTTTTTGGGTAACTGATGTACTGCACCCAACCAATAGGTACGCTTCATCCCCAAAAATGATGTTTCCAACTGTGCTTTAATATCTTTTTCTGGACAGCTATTTATATCCAAATATATAATTGGATCAGATAATTTTTGTTGATGTTTTAAAAGATAAGAAAAAAAAAGCAGCGGGTATGCATCTTCAACGGTAAATCCAATTATACCATTTTGTACTATATCCTGCTGCTGAATTAATTTTTGTAAATTCATACTTATGAATTTTGTTTTAAACGATTTTGTAAACTAAACAGTGGCGTATGATTTTTTTTATATTTTTCTTTTTGACCGGTTTCATACTGCTCAGTAAACGTGAATATTTGTTCAACACCCTGCACAGCCAAATCTTTAATAACATTAAAATCATCCCAAGAAAGTGCTGTTTTTTCAGCAGTTCCTTGAATTTCAATAATACTATTTGATTTAGTCAAAATAAAATTAAAATCACCATCGACAATGCTGTCTTCTGCAAAATCTAAATCGAGTAAATAATGGTCTTGCAACTTACCAACTGATACTGCTGCAACTTCATCTTTTAAGAATGATTGCTCAATCGTGCCATTTTTTAACCAGCGTTGCTCCGCTCTTTTTAATGCAATGCACGCACCTGTAATTGCAGCGGATCGTGTGCCACCATCTGCTTGCAATACATCACAATCAACAATAATAGTACGTTCTCCAAAATTACTCAGATCAACAACTGTACGTAATACACGACCAATTAAACGTGATATTTCAATTGAACGCCCTTGCAATTTTTGCACTGACGTAGCACGTTGTGTACGATGTTTTGTTGCTGTTGGCAACATAGCATATTCAGCATTAAGCCAACCGGTTTTTTTACCTTTCATAAAAGGTGGTACCGTTGGCTGTAAAGTAACAGAACATAATACTTTTGTATTACCAGCCTGAAACAGAACTGACCCTGCCGAATAACCAAATGTTTCTTGAATAATTTTAAGGGTGCGCACTTGATTGTGCGCACGTCCATTATAACGTTTTACCGATGTCATTGCTTTTTTATCTTCTTGGCAAATTGATATTATTTATCTTCTAATATACGAAGACGAATACGCCCAGTTGCGCTGTCATAATCGATAACTTCAATAGGTACAACATCATCAAGTTTATACATATTTTGGAAGCTACGTTGTTTATCACGTGGTATGCTTGAAACATGAACCAAACCATCTTGACCAGGTACCAATTCAACAAAGATACCAAAATCAACTATGCGTCTGATTTTACCTTCAAAACGATCGCCAGCCTTAATTTGACCTGCAAGAACTTTTACCCAGTTCGTTGCTTTATCAAGTTTCTCTGCTGACACACCAAATATTTTAACAGTTCCGTCATCTTCGATATCGATACTTGTTACACCGGTAGTTTCAATAATTTCACGAATCATTTTTCCACCTGAACCGATTACAGCACCAATTTTATCATTATCAATTTTAAAACTGATCACTTTTGGTACCAACGCTGACATTTCTGCAGCCGGTTCGGTCATACATTTACGCATTTCACTAAGAATATGCAAACGACCTTTATGTGCTTGCTTTAATGCTGATTCGAACACATTGCGACCAAAGCCACCTTTATGTTTAATATCCATTTGAATTGCAGTTATACCTTGATCGGTACCCGCAACTTTAAAATCCATTAAACCAAAGTTATCTTCAAATCCGCTAATATCTGTCAATACATGAATATCACCAGTTGAACTTCTTAACAAGCCCATTGCAACACCACTTACCATTTTTTTAATTGGCACACCACCCTGCATCATAGCCATAGTGGAACCACATACTGTTGCCATTGAACTTGAACCGTTTGATTCTAAAATATCGGTAACAATACGAATAGTATAAGGAAATGCCTCTTTACTTGGTAACATAAATTGAAATGAAGATGCTGCTAAATATCCATGACCAACTTCACGTCTACCCGGTCCACGCATTGGACGAACTTCGCCAACCGAAAATGGTGGGAAATTATAGTTCAACATAAACGTACGATCAGCTGTATCATCTTCCATAATGCTTTCAACACGTTGAGTG
Organism: Candidatus Dependentiae bacterium; assembly: GCA_040878395.1. Taxonomy (NCBI): domain Bacteria; species Candidatus Babelota bacterium. The sequence continues at coordinate 96,898 of JBBDMI010000011.1, forward strand.
TCTTGGCCACCACCGAAAGTAACACTCGTTAACGCTTGCGTTTGTCCACGAGTAAAGAGTGATGAACCATGTGCAAATGGAAGCAAGCCAACTTCAACATTAATATCTCGCACTTGATCAAAAGCACGATTATCAACACGATGATTAACAGAAAATACTAAATCAGTAAACTTCTTCTTAAATGCTTCTTCAAAAAGATACGACAGTATGCGTTCAGGAATTTCAACCTTATTATCAAATGTTTGTACATAAGCAGAGAACTCTGCTTGAAGTTCTTTCAACTGTTCTGAACGTTCTTTTTTATCAACAACAAATGTTTTTTTAATGCGATCTTGATTCAAGAATTCTAATGCTCTTTCAGACCACACAGTCCAATCAATACTTTGATCTACCGGACGTTTTGTTTTGCCAACTTCTTTTGCAATTTCTTCTTGCCATGCAACAATTTTTTTAATCTGTTCATGAGCCATAAATGCTGCATCTACAAATTCAGATTCTGAAATTTCATCTGAAGTTCCTTCAATCATGCAAATGCCTTCTTTAGTACCTGCAACGATAAGAGTTGCATCAGCACGACCGGCATCTTCATAAGAAGGATTCACTACCCATTTGCCATCAACACGAGCCATTTCAACGCCACCAACCGGCCCTAAAAACGGTATATCTGAAATGCATAATGCTAATGAACTCGCGTTCAATGCCATTATTGAAGGAGCTTGTTTTCTATCGACAGAATACACTGTTGATAAAACTTGAATTTGATCAAAATAATGATCAGGAAAAATTGGTCGTATTGAGCGGTCAATAACACGAGAAGTTAAAACCTCTTTATCTGACGATTTCCCTTCCCGCTTGTAGTATCCACCTGGAATTTTACCCGCTGCTGCATATTGTTCACGATAATCAACTGTAAGCGGCAAAAAGCCGGGAAATTCATTACTTGCTGAAGCTGTTGCTGTTGTTAAAACAACAGTTCCTCCGTGTGTAAACCAAACGGCTCCATCAGCTTGTTGAGCTACCTTGCCAATTTCAACTTCGTAACCGAAGTCCGGCAAATTAAATTTTTTTACCATCTAATACGACCTATTATATTTTAAAGTAATACCGGTTTGTATAAATATTTTATTTCAAACCAAGTTTATGTTTTATCTCATTATATTTTTGCTCATTTTCTTTGTGCAAATAATTAAGTAATGTACGCCGTTGAGCAACCATTTTTAATAATCCTAAACGTGAAGAATAATCTTTATGATTACTTTTCATGTGTTCAGTTAAAACCTTAATCTTACCTGTTAGTGCTGCAATTTGCACCTCAGATGAACCGGTATCTTGTCCATCTCTACCAAAATCTTTTACAACTTCTTGCATTTGCTCTTTTGTTAAAGCCATTATATTGAACCTCAATATTCAAACGTTTATTTTTTTATGCTCTTTGGTAGGCACGAGCGGGATCGAACCGCTGACCCCTGCTACGTCAAAGCAGTGCTCTACCACTGAGCTACGCGCCTAT